>JAYPUG010000007.1:0-18615 GCA_038133965.1 Rhodospirillaceae bacterium
GAACTCGACCGGCGGCACCGGCAGGTTCAGGGGCGCCGGCCCCTTACGGATCCGGCCGGACGTGTCGTAGTGCGAACCGTGGCAGGGGCAGAACCAGCCGCCCCACTCGCCGCGATCCTCGGAGGCCTTCTGGCCGAGCGGCACACAGCCGAGATGGGTACAGACACCGACGACGACCAGCCATTCCGGCCGCGTCACGCGGTCTTCGTCCGTCTGCGGGTCGCGCAGGTCGGAGAGCGGCGTGTTTTCCGCTTCGGAAATGGCCTTCTCGGTGCGCCGGTCGATGAAGACCGGCTTGCCCTGCCATTTTACCGTGATCCGCTGGCCGACCGCGACCTGCGACAGGTCCACCTCGATCGAGGCCAGCGCCAGCACGTCGGCGGACGGGTTCATCGAATGGATGAAGGGCCAGATCGCCGCGCCCAGGCCGACGGCGCCGAAGGCCCCGGCCGAAAGATAAAGGAAGTCGCGCCGACCGCCTTCGTGGCCGTCGTGATCGTGAGTTTCATCGCTCATAGGCAAATGCCCCTGATTCGGCGTCGAACCGCCAATGGATTACCAAGAAAGTGCCTGTCCCGGGTTCTTATTCGCCGACCCGGCCAAACGGCAATGTGACACGGTGCCACAACGCCTGCGCGTAGCACCGGGTCTGCACGTTCACCGGAATGGACCGAATTGCCCCCTCGGAACCCGTGTGCACCCCCTCAAATGCCCGGGTATAGTCGATGTACAGACCGTTTGCCAAGCCCGGCCCCGCCCCTTCTGCGGGCCTTTCGCGGGCCGCTGCAGCCACCCGGAATCACGTCCCGTGCGCATCGCCCTCTACCAGCCCGACATTCCGCAGAACGCCGGCGCGGCGTTCCGGCTGGCCGCCTGTTTCGGCGTGCCGGTGGACCTGGTCGAGCCGTCGGGATTCGCGCTCTCGGACCGGCGTTTCCGGCGCGCGGGCATGGACTATATCGACCGCCTGGACCTGCGGCGCCACGCCTCCTGGGACGCCTTCCTGGCGGCGCGCGAACGCGCGGGCCGCCTCGTCTTGCTGACGACGCAAGCGACACAATCGCACAGTGACTTCACCTTCTCGCCCGACGATACGCTGCTGGTCGGCCGCGAGAGTGGCGGCGTGCCCGACGATGTTCACGCGCGCGCCGACGCCCGCATTCGCGTGCCGATGCAGGACGGGGTCCGTTCGTTCAACGTCGTCACCGCGCTGGCGGTCGTGCTGGGCGAGGCCCTGCGACAGACGGACGGGTTTCCGCGCTAGCGAGGCGAGGTCAGGGCAGCCATGACGGACGAAGAACGCAAGCAGGCCGCAGCAGGATGGTTCGCGAAGCTGCGCGACGACATCTGCGCGGCCTTCGAGGCGATCGAGGACGACCTTGCGGGCACCTTCTCGGAGCGCGCACCGGGCCGTTTCGAACGCAAGTCCTGGGACCGCAGCGACCCGAGCGGCGCCCCGGGAGGGGGCGGCGTCATGTCGATCATGCGCGGCCGGGTGTTCGAAAAGGTCGGCGTCAACGTCTCGACCGTCGAGGGGACCTTCTCGGAGGAATTCCGCGCCCAGATTCCGGGCGCCGAGGACAATGACGGGCGGTTCTGGGCCTCGGGCGTCTCGCTCGTGGCACATATGCAATCGCCGCTGGTGCCCGCGGTGCACATGAACACGCGCCACATCGTCACCGCGAAGGGCTGGTTCGGGGGCGGCGCGGACCTGACGCCGATGTTCCCGGACGACGACGACACCGCGACGTTCCATGCCGCCTTCCGGGACGCATGCGATACCCACGACCCGGACTATTACCCGCGCTTCAAGGCGTGGTGCGACGAGTATTTCTTCCTCAAGCACCGCGACGAGCCGCGCGGGGTCGGCGGCATCTTCTATGACTATGTCGATACCGGCGACTGGAACGCGGATTTCTCGTTCACGCAGGACGTCGGCAAGGCCTTCCTCGACGTCTATCCCCGCATCGTGCGCCGGCACATGGACGAACCGTGGACCGAGGCGCAGCGCGATCACCAACTCGTGCGGCGCGGGCGCTATGTCGAGTTCAACCTGCTCTACGACCGGGGGACCCAGTTCGGCCTGCGCACCGGCGGCAACACCGAAGCAATCCTGATGTCCATGCCGCCCGAGGTACGCTGGCCCTAGGTGAGCCCCGCAGCCGCGCATCGCCGGCACACGCCGCTGTGTTCCTCGCGCACGTCCTGCGGTAGTTCCGTCGCCCTGCCACCTGACACCGGGCCCTGCGCGCGGCCCCGAAGGGAGAAACCATGACCCGTCTGTTCCGTTGGCTCGCCGGCCCCGCGGCCGCCCTCGCGATTTCCCTCGCCGGGTTGCCGGCGCACGCGCAGGACCTCACCCCCCAGGCCTTCTTCGGTCACTATCAGGGCTCCGGCGTGGCCGAGAACGCGGACAGCCTGTATTTCGGCGTCACCGTGCGCGACCTCGACGTGCGCATCGGTGCCGAGGCACCGGGCTTCTTTGTCGAGTGGACCAGCGTGATTCGCGGCGGCGGCGACCCGAACAATCCCGACGTGCGCCGGCGCACCCAGCGCATGAGTTTCACGCCCGCTAATCGGCCCGGCGTCTTCGACGCGGTGGGCATGCAGGATCCGCGCGGCGATGGTCTGTCCTGGGCGGCAATCAACGGCCAGACCATGTCGGTGCATGTGATCCGCATCACTGAGTCGGGCGGATATGTCGTGCAGACCTACAACCGGACCCTCGAGGGAACGGGCATGCGTTTGCAGTTCATCAACGTCGCCGACGGCGAGCCGCAACGCGAGGTCGATGCCCGCCTCGTGAAAGTGGGCAACTGAGGCCGTCGGAAGCGGGACAAACGATCATGGCATTCCGGTTACGCGCGATGGCCTTCGCGCTCACGGGTTTTGCGGTTCTGGCGTCGTACGACGCACACGCAGACGAAGAAAAGGTCGCACCGTTTCTGGGCACCTTCGTCGGATCGGGCACAGCCGAGAACCTCGCCGAGGGCGAACGCGAGACCCGCGACCTCGATGTCACGGTGACCCCCTTCCAGGACGATGGCTTCACCATCAACTGGATCACCGTGATCCGCGGCGAATCCGGCGACCGCACCGGACCCGACGTAAAGCGCCGCGAGGTCACGGAGAACTTTCTGCCCGTCGAGGACAAGGAGAACCTGTTCGTCCTCGCACCCGACGGCGGCCTGTTCCAGAAGTCGGAGACGCCCGACCTGCTGAGCGGCGAGGCCGTACGCTGGGCCGCGATCGACGGCAACACGATGATCGTCTATTCGCTGGCGATCGAGGCCGCGGGCAGTTCGGAACTCCAGGTGTTTCGCCGCTCGCTCACCCAGACCGGGATGGACATCTCGTTCGTGCGCCTGCGCGACGACGAGATCGTCGTGCGGATGAAGGGCGAACTGGTCCGCACCAACTAGGCCGGCGCGCTAGCCAACACGTCGGCCCAGCTCCGCGAGGCAGGCTGCACGATCGGCTGCGAAGCCGCCGTCGATCCACCATTCCTCGATGTCCGACAACAGGCGGCTGATTTCGGGGCCTTCCGGGACTCCTGCGTCCAGCACATCCGCGCCACGCAGCGGGAACGCCGGAATCGGGTCGGTCTCGGGAAGGCCGAAGAGGGCCTGCCATTCCGCTGTCCGGCACCGCCCGAATTCTCCGCCTGCTGCGACGTCATCGGCCCAGTTGAGCAGGACTGTATCGCGCCACAGGGTATCGCTCGTCCGGTAGAGGCGCCTGCGCCGGTCCGCCATACCAAGGTCCGGCGCAATCTCGGTGTCCCGCCCTGCCATCGCCGCCAACCGCGTCGTCTCCGAACGCGACATGCGCAGCCGCTCGGCGGTGATCGCGGCATCTTCGACACCCTCCAGGGTCGAGGCCAGCCGGCGCAACGCATCCGCCCCGTCCGCCACCCCCTCGACCGTCACCAGCGTGGCCAGGCGGTTGGCATTCGCAATCCCCGGCGCCAGGTGCGCAGCAACACCCGCGTCCGCCATTTCCGTGAAGGTCGCTGCGGGCCGGGCCGTGGCGAGAAGCTTCAGAAACTCGTCGCGCATGCGCTCGCCCGAAAGCCCGTCGAGCATCGCTGCATTTGCCCTGCACGCGGCCAAACCATCGGGATCGATCGCGCCCTCGCCCATCTGGGCATGGAAGCGAAAGAACCGGAGGATTCGCAGCGCATCCTCCTCGATGCGATCATGCGGATTCCCGATGAAGCGCACGCGGCCTGCCGTGACATCAACGATACCGCCCAGCGGGTCGTAGATGTTCCCGTCCGTGTCGGCGTAGAGCGCATTGACCGTGAAGTCGCGCCGCGCCGCATCGGCCGCCCAATCGTCGGTGAAGGCAACCGTCGCGTGCCGACCGTCGGTCTCCACATCGACACGCAGCGTGGTGATCTCGAACAGGCGCGAACCGAACCGTGCCGTGACCGTTCCGTGTTCGATCCCGACCGTGAGGAAGGCGATCCCGGCAGCCTCCAGGCGCGTGACGACCGCCTCGGGCGTGTGAACGGTCGCCAAGTCCACGTCGCTGACGGGCCGGTCGAGCAGATGGTTGCGCACGCAACCCCCGACGAACAGCAGCGCCGGCTCTGGATCGCCGGACGCGGCAAGCGTCTCGAACAGCGCCGCCGCGTTCGGATCGGACATCCAGCACGCGGCCGTGACCTGGCGGACAGGTTCCATCGCGCCGCCGTTCAGCGCCAGCGCGCGCGGGCTCCGGTCAGAACCTCGAACAGGTTGACCAGCATCCCGGCGGTTGCGCCCCAGATGTAACGGTCCTCGAACGGCAGGACATAGAAGTAGCGCCGCTTGCCCCGCAGGATCCGGCTGTGGCGCTCGTGATTCGCGGGGTCCAGCACGAAGGAGAGCGGCACCTCGAAGACGTCTGCGACCTCGCCCGGATCCATCACGACTTCGAACCCTGGCTGCACCAGACCGACGACCGGGAAGACCTCGAAACCCGTCCGCGTCTCGTAGGTATCCAGTCGGCCGACGATCTCGGCAGCGTCCCCGGGCAGGCCGATCTCCTCGTTGGCCTCGCGCAACGCGGCGGCCTCGGGGTGCGCGTCGTCGGGTTCGATCCGCCCACCGGGAAAGCTGATCTGGCCCGCATGGGCGCGAAGATCCGCCGCACGCTCGGTCAGAAGCACGGTCAAGCCGTCGTCATGCTCCACCAGCGGCACGAGCACGGCGGCCGGTGTCAACGGCGGCTCGGGACGCATGCCCGGCTCGTTCAGGTCGTGGTCGCCGCGCCGGGACCCGTTTCCGCCCGGCGGAACTTCGCCCGGTTCCGCGTCCGAATTGTCGTGGAGCATCTGGCTGATGGCCGCACCGGGTGCGCGCCGCCGTTCCAGATGGGGCTGGGCCGCCGTAACACGGGCGACGATCTCATCGCGGGTCATCGTGCGCCCCGCTATCCGTTCGCCGGAACGAGAGGAAAGAACAGGCCCGCGCTGCGAACCCCGAAAACGCTCGTGTCCGGGTCCTCTTCGGCGAGTTCCGCCAACTCGTAGTAGACCGGGCGCGACAGCAGCGCCTCGAGCCGATCACGCACCAGCACATAGGGGGATGGCTCGCCCGTCTCGGCGTCGAAATCGATACGCAAGGGATTCTCAGGTCCCGCCGTCACGCTTTCGCCAAGGTTTGTCGAGAAGATCAGCGTCTGGCCGGGACCGGGATCGAGAACATCCATCGCAACGGCGACGAAGGGTGCGTCATCCACATCAATCCGCCCGCGTTCGACCGGTGTTTCGAGCCAGAACTGACCGCCCGCGTCACGCTTGAGGACCGATGAAAACAGCGTGACCAGTGGTTTACGCCCTATGGGAGAGCCGCGATAATACCAGGTACCGTCGCGTCCGATGCGCATGTCGAAGTGTCCGCAATCGATCGGCTCGCGCCGCGTGCCGCGCCCAGATTGCGACTGCTGGATTCTGTCGAACAGACCCTGGGGATTGTTGGCGGGAGTGTTGGATTCGGAGCCCATGATGCGGTCAAACTAGCATTCGCAGGAGCGATATGATGCCTTCAGACGACGTTGTGCGCACCGGCCTCGAAACGCCGACGACGGACTCGATCTTCGCAGATATCGAGCGCACAAGCGAACAACTCGAGACCGTGCGCAACGAGATCGGCCGGGTGATCTTCGGTCAGCAGGACGTGATCGACCAGACCCTGATCACGCTGCTGTCGGGCGGCCACCTGCTGCTGCTCGGCGTGCCGGGCCTTGCCAAGACCCGGCTGGTCGAGACGCTGAGCACCGTCCTCGGCCTCGACAGCCGCCGCGTCCAGTGCACGCCCGACCTGATGCCCGCCGACATCATCGGCTCCGAAATCCTCGACGAGACCGACGAGGGCCGGCGCTTCCGCTTCATTCCCGGACCGGTCTTCACCCAGGTCCTGATGGCAGACGAGATCAACCGAGCCAGTCCGCGCACCCAATCGGCGCTGCTGCAGGCGATGCAGGAACGCGAGGTTTCGGTCGTCGGGCACACCCACGCATTGCCGCGCCCGTTCCATGTGCTCGCGACCCAGAACCCGATCGAGCAGGAGGGCACCTATCCGTTGCCCGAGGCCCAGCTCGACCGTTTCCTGCTGCAGGTCAATGTCGACTACCCCGACCCGGAGGCCGAGCGGCAGATGCTGCTGGTCACGACCGGCATCGAGGACCGCGAACCGTCACCGGCGGTGGATGCCAGCCAACTGATGGCAGCGCAGACCCTGGTTCGCCGCCTGCCCGTCGGCGAGAGCGTCGTCGAGGCGATTCTGGCGCTCGTACGCTCGGGCCGGCCGGAAGTGTCCGAGCGCGACGAGGTCCGCGACTGGGTCTCGTGGGGGCCCGGCCCGCGCGCCAGCCAGTCTCTGATGCTCGCAACGCGCGCCCGGGCCCTGCTGCAGGGGCGGGTTTCGCCTTCGATTGACGACGTTGTTTCGCTCGCGCCGGCCGTGCTGCGGCACAGGATGGCGCTGAATTTCGCCGCGCGGGCCGAGGGCCGTACCCTCAATGACGTGATCGACCGCATCTGCGATCCGTTCCGGTAGGACCCGGTGGCCGCAATCGTGGTTCCGGCTCCCGTGATCCCGGCATGACGCTCGAAAACGACACCGCAGGCACGACACGGCGCCGCGCCGAGGAATTGGCGGCCGCCTACCCGCCGCTGCTCGTCGCCGCCGATCGCGTGGCCTCGACGGTGGCGCAGGGCGTCCACGGGCGTCGGCGCGTGGGCCAGGGCGAGACCTTCTGGCAATATCGCCGCTTCGCCTATGGCGACAGCCCCCAGCAGATCGACTGGCGGCGTTCGGCGCGCTCGGATCGCCTTTACGTCCGCCAGACCGAGTGGGAAGCCGCGCAGAGCGTGTGGCTGTGGTCCGACCACAGCGCGTCCATGCGCTACAGCTCGAACCGGGCGCTGCCGTCCAAGCAGGAACGCGCGGCGGTCCTGACCCTGGCGCTCGCATCTCTGCTGACACGCGGCGGCGAGCGGATCGCACTTCTCGACCGGCCTGAACCACCCGCGACCGGCCGCGCGGTCCTCGACCGAATCGCCCACGCGGTGCTTTTCGCGCTCGACAGCGAGCCCGACGGTCCGGCGCTTCCGGCGGTCCCGCCGCTGCCACGCTACGCCACGGTCGCGCTGGTCGGCGACTTCCTGAGCGAGCGGGCGGAAACGCTCGACTTCCTGCGCACCATGGCCGCGCGCGGTGTGCGCGGCCACATCGTGCAGGTGCTCGACCCGGCCGAAACGGATCTGCCGTTCCGCGGCCGGACGCGGTTCCGCGGACTGGAGGCGGAGGGCGAGTTGCTGGTCGGCCGCGCGGAATCGCTGCGCGAGGGATATCTGGAACGGCTCGACGAACTGCAGGAGGCACTCGCCACCTTCGCGCGCCGCGCGGACTGGACCTACACGGTCCACACGACCGACGCCGCACCCGAGCCCGCGCTGCTCGGCCTCTATGTGAACATGAGCGAGACGGTCGATGGTTGACGGAGGATCGTCGTGCTGAGCGTCGGTGCACTTTCCTTCGCAGCGCCATGGATCCTGCTGGCGCTCGCCGCACTGCCCGTCCTGTGGTGGTTGCTGCGCGCCGTACCTCCCGCACCGGTGCGCGTTGCGTTCCCGGCGATCCGCCTGCTGTTCGGACTTCCCCAGCGCGAGGAGACGCCGCACCGCACGCCCTGGTGGTTGCTCGCCCTGCGGCTGCTTCTCGCTGCACTGGTCATCCTGGCGCTCGCCCATCCGGTGCTCGACCCGGGCAAGGCGCTGCGGGGCAACGGTCCCCTGGTCATGGTCGTGGACAATGGCTGGAGCGCCGGCGCGAACTGGGACCTGCGCCGCGAGACCGCACTCGAACTGATTGACGAGGCCGAGCGCGAGGCGCGTGCGGTCTATCTGGCGACCACCGTGCCGTCGGCCGAACGCACGGACGAAACGCTTCGGCCGATGACGCCGGCCGAGGCGCGCGACCGGCTGCGCACGCTCGCGCCGCGTGCCTGGCAACCCGACCTCGAAGGCGTACGAGCGCGTATCGAGGCGCTCGAACTCGACGGGCCGGCAAATGCCGTATGGCTGTCCGCCGGCATCGACGAGAATGCCGGGGACACGGCTGCGACCCGTTTCCTGGAGGCGGCGCTCCAGCGCCTCGGTTCCTTGCGCTACGTCACGCCGGCCCCGTCGGATCTGCCGCTGTTCATCGCAGGTACCGAAAGCGATGCGGGTGGGCTGCGCGTGACCGTGCGACGCGCCGCCGGGACCGAAGGTGCAGACGGGCCGGCCGGTGGCGCCCTCGTCGCGACAGACGAGGCCGGACGCCTGCTCGCCCGGCAGGCCTTTGCCTTCACCGGGGGATCGGCCGCCGAGGACGTCGCCCTCGCGATGCCAAGCGAACTGCGCAACAGGATCGCGCGGGTCGCCATCGAGGAGACAAGCCATGCCGGGGCGGTCCTGCTGTTCGACGAGAGCCTGCGCCGCCGGCCGGTCGGGATCGCGTCGGGCGATACGGCACAGATGCGCCAGCCCCTGATCGGCAACACCTTCTATCTGAACCGCGCCCTCGAGCCCTTCGCCGAAATTCGCGAGGGCGACATCGAGACACTGCTGGAACGCCAGCTCGCGGTTCTCCTGCTCTCGGACATCGGCAACCTGACGGAATCGCAGATCGAACGGCTCGAGGCCTGGATCGCTGGCGGCGGCGTGCTCGTGCGCTTCGCCGGCCCGAACCTCGCCGACGGCAGCGACCCCCTGCTGCCGGTCATACTGCGGCGCGGCGGCCGGGTGTTCGGCGGCGTGATGAGCTGGGACCGGCCGGCCAACCTAGCCACGTTCGAGGAAACCTCGCCCTTCGCCGGCCTGCGGCCCGCCGACGACATCATCGTGCGCCGCCAGGTCCTGGCACAGCCATCACCCGAACTGGCGGGCAAGACCTGGGCGCGCCTGGAAGACGGAACGCCGCTGGTCACGGGCGAGAAGCGCGGCGACGGATGGCTCGTCCTGTTTCACACAACAGCCAACGCCGAATGGTCGTCGCTCGCCTTTTCGGGCCTGTTCGTCGAAATGCTGCAACGGCTGATCGCGCTGAGCCAGGGCGTGGCGGCCGACGCCAACGCGCGTGCCTTGCCGCCGCTGGCGCTGCTGGACGGATTCGGCCGGCTGCGCGATCCCTCCAGCCTCGCGCGGCCGCTGCCGCCCGGGGCGGTTGGCGAATTGTCGCCCGGGCCACGCATGCCACCGGGCTTCTATGGCATCGACACGGCGCGCCGGGCCTTCAACCTCGGGCCGGTCCTCGATCCCGTTGCCGTCATGCAACATGCGGCCGGTGTCGAGACGGCGTTCTATGGCCCCTCGGAACAGACCGACCTGCGCGCCTGGTTCCTGACGGCCGCCTTCGCCCTGCTGCTCGCGGATTTCCTGATATCGCTGGTTCTGCGCGGCCTCCTGCCCAGCCTGGGGCGCCCGGCGGCGACGGCCGCAGCCGCCGCGATGGTCGCCGGTACGGCATACCTTGCCGCGCCGATTTCAGGCCCCGGTACGGCACACGCGCAGTCGAGCGACCAGTTCGCAATGGAAGCGACAGCAGAAACCCACCTTGCCTACGTGCTGACGGGGGATTCACGGGTGGACGAAACCAGCCGCGACGGTTTGTTCGGGCTGGGCCAGATACTCTCGACCCGGACTTCCATCGTACCCGGCGCACCGATCGGCCTGGATATCGAGCGCGACGAGCTCGCCTTCTTTCCGCTGATCTACTGGCCCATGACGGACACGCAGCAGCCCCTGTCCGACCGCGCGCAGTCGCGCATCAACGCCTACCTGCGAAGCGGCGGGACAATCGTCTTCGACACGCGTGACCAGAACCTTTCAGGCATCGGCGGCGTCGGCCCCGGCACCCGGACCCTGCGCACGGTGGTGGCAGGGCTGGACATCCCCGCCCTGCTCGAAGTGCCGCCCGGGCACGTCCTCACGAAGTCCTTCTATCTCCTGCACGAGTTTCCGGGCCGCTGGGACGGCGGTCGCGTGTGGGTGCAGGAACCCGACGAACGGGTGAACGACGGCGTCTCGTCGGTGGTGATCGGCTCCAACGACTATGCAGGTGCATGGGCAATCGACCAGAACGGAAGGCCGTCCTATCCGGTCGTGCCCGGAAGCGCGCGCCAGCGCGAACTCGCGTTCCGCTTCGGGGTCAACCTGGTGATGTACGCGCTGACCGGCAACTACAAGGCCGACCAGGTCCATGTGGACGAAATCCTCGAACGGCTGGGCCAGTAGGCGGACACGGCCATGGACACCTTCTCCATCGTCTGGGACCCGCTCCTGCCGTTTGGCGCGCTCGCCGCACTCGCGGGTGCCGGTGTGCTCGTGATGCTTCTGGGGTTCATCGCCCCGCGCCCGGGACTTCCCGCACCGGGGGTCGTCTGGCGAATCTGCGCGGCCGCAGGCCTGATCGCCGCGCTCGCCAACCCATCGGTCGTTCTCGAGGAACGGGCCGGGCTGGACGATGTCGGCGTCGTCATCGTCGATCGTTCGGCAAGCCAGGCCATAGGAGACCGGACGGCCCAGGCGGATGCCGCGCTCGCGGACATCCGCAGCTGGGCGGAGGCGACGCCGGGGCTCGAACTCAGGGTGATCGAATCGCCCGACCCGGAAGACGAGGAAGGCGTTTCGGCAACAGGCCTGCGCGACGGAACCCACCTGTTCACAGCACTGGACCGTGCGCTGGCCGACGTACCGCGCGACCGCTTTGCCGGCGCGGTGATGATCACGGATGGCCGGGTCCACGATGCGCCCGAGAGCCCCGCCGCCTTCGATATCGGCGCGCCCCTGCACACGATCGTCACGGGAGATACGGACTCCGGCGACCGCCGGCTGACGATTGTCCAGAACCCGGGTTTCGGAATCGTCGGCGATACTGTGCGGCTTACCTTGCGCATCGACGAGCCGTCCGCCGTGCGTGCACGCCAGGCGCAGGTCACGATCCGGCGCGACGGCGAGGCCCAGGGCCGCACGATCCTGGCGCCGGTCGGGGTGGACCACCGCATCGACATCGTGGTCGATCGCGGGGGGCCGAGCGTGTTCGAGCTTTCCGTTGATGCCGGAGCGCAGGAGCTGACCCTGGCGAACAACCGCGCGGTCGTGACGGTGAACGGCATCCGCGACCGGCTGCGCGTGCTGCTCGTCTCCGGGGCGCCGCATCCGGGCGAACGCACCTGGCGGAACCTGCTCAAGGCCGACCCCTCTATCGATCTCGTGCATTTCACGATCCTGCGCCCGCCCGAGAAGCAGGACGGCACCCCGGTCCGCGAACTCAGCCTGATTGCGTTTCCCTATCGCGAACTGTTCGAGGTGAAGCTTAACGACTTCGACCTGATCATCTTCGACCGCTACCGGCGCATGGGCGTGCTGCCGTCGGTCTATCTGCGTAACATCGCGAGCTACGTCGAAACCGGCGGCGCGCTGCTCGAGGCGGCCGGCCCCGAGGTTACGCCGGCGACCAGCCTGTACCGCACGGCGCTCGCCACGGTGCTGCCGGGCGAACCCACGGGCGAGGTGGTCGATACGCCCTACCAGGCCGGCGTGAACGAGACCGGCCGGCGTCACCCGGTCACCGCGAACCTGCCTGGCCTGCCGAGCGATCCCGACGCGGACCCGCTGTGGGGCCGCTGGTTCCGCCAGATCGAGGCCCGCCTGAAATCCGGGACCGTGGTGATGGACGGGCCCGACGACAAGCCGCTCCTGATCCTCGACCGCGTGGGCGAAGGCCGTGTCGGCCAGTTCCTGAGCGACCATATCTGGCTTTGGGCGCGCGGATTCGAGGGCGGCGGGCCGCACAACGAACTGCTGCGCCGTCTCGCCCATTGGCTGATGAAGGAACCCGAGCTCGAGGAGGACCGGCTGACCGCACGGGTGCGCGGCGATTCGATCGAGATCGTGCGCCAGAGCCTCGAGGCGGACGATGCACCCGTGGTGGTGACCGGTCCCTCGGGCGAGGAACGTGAAGTGGCCCTCGAGGATCAGGGCAACGGGCGCGCGATCGGCTTTCTGTCGGTCGATGAACCAGGCATCTACCGCCTCGACGACGGGACACGAACAGCCGTGGCCGGCGTGGGCACGATCAACCCCGTCGAGTTCGCAGACGTGACCGCAAGCGACGTCGAGCTGCGCCCGTTCGTGCAACAGACCGGTGGCGGCGTGGTGCGCATCGCCGATGGCGGCCTGCCCGACCTGCGCCGCGTGCGCGCGGGTCGCGCGATGGCCGATTCAGGCTTCGGTCGCGTCTCGTCGAGCTGGATCGCCTTCCAGCGCAACGACGCCTCGGCGGTGCTTGGCGTGCGCGAGGTGCCGTTCCTGCCGGCGCTGGCATTGCTCGCCCTTATCGGTGTGCTGCTGATTGGCGCCTGGAGGCGCGAAGGCCGCTGACGCCTTGCGGCGGGTCTCGCGCCCCGGGCTTGATCACGCGGCCGCACACGCCTTAAATTAACCTTATGGTTAAAGATAATCTCGACCGCACCTTCCAGGCGCTCGCCGACCCAACCCGGCGCGCGATCCTGGCCCGCCTTGCCGATGGCGAAGCAAGCGTCGGCGAACTCGCCGAACCGTTCGCCATGTCTCTTCCCGCCGTCTCGAAGCACCTCAAGGTGCTGGAGGGCGCCGGCCTGATCGAACGCCGCCGCGACGGGCGCACGCTCTATTGCCGGGTCCGCGCCACCCCGTTGCGCGACGCCGATCAATGGCTGGCGCGCTACCGTGCCTTCTGGGAGGGGAGCCTCGATTCGCTGGCGCAGTATCTCGAGGGCACGAAGGAGGACGAAACGCCATGAACGACGATACACGCGTCGTGAAAATGACCCGCCGCTTCGCCGTCTCCGTCGCGCGGCTCTATGGCGCATGGACCGACCCCGACCAGACCTGCCGCTGGATGGGTCCGCGCGGCGTCGATTGCCGGATCGATACCTGGGAGTTCCGCGAGGGTGGCGGCTTCCGCATCGTCATGGTGTCGGGCGAAGGCGGCGAGTACCCGGCCGAAGGCGAGTTCCGGCGGATCGATCCGCCGCACACGCCGGCCATGAGCTGGGCCTGGCAGCACGAGGACCCGATGCAGGGGATCGAGACATTGCTGCACCTCGACTTCGAGGCCGACGGGGACAGCGCATCGATCCTGCATCTGACCCATTCGCTGATGCCGAGCGACAACGCCGTGGAACGCCATTCCGAAGGCTGGACCGGCGCGCTGGAATGCCTCGCCGAATATCTCGAGGCCTAGCGAGGCAACAGGTTCAGAAGGACGAGTCGGGCTCCTTCAGGAACGCGATCTCCTCGGCCGTGCTCCGGCGCCCCAGCGTGTCGTTGCGGTGGGGAAAACGTGCAAAGCGGGCGATAATGTCGCGGTGACGCACGGCGAAGTCGAGCGTGTTTTCGCCGCCTTCCGCACCCTCTTCCGCAAGCCCGCAAAACACATTGACGCTCAGCTCCTGGTCGGCGATCACCTCGCTATGCATGAGCGGCATGTAGAGGAACTTCCGGCCCTCCAGGGGCAGCGCCGTGTCGTAGCCGCGTTCGATCGCCAGCTTCGTCAGCGAAAGCGCCCGGCCGTCTTCCGTCCAGGCCAGGGGCGAGCCCCGGTACAGGTTCCGTGAAAACTGGTCGATGAGCAGGATGAGCGCAAGGCAGCCGCGCGGCGTCTCACACCATTCGTTCAGCGCACCCGCGCGCGCCGCCTCGATGGCATCCGCGAAGCGTTCGCGGATCAGCGCGTCGAAGGCATCGTCGCGCTCGAACCATTGTTCGGGCGTGGCCTCGTCGAACCAGAAATCGAGCACATCCTGGAGCGTGGTCTCGGGCGCTGTCGTAGGCGAATCAGGCATGGGAACACTCGTGGCAGGGTTCTGTTGGGCGGGCGCGATTGATATACACCGATCCTCGCAGATTTACCGTGACCAAATGACAAACCCGCTAAATCGTGAAGCGATCCTCGCCGGAGACGTGTACCGCCGGCTGAAGGCGCAGGAGCATCTGACCAACATCCGGCCGCTCACGCCGGACGAGCAGATCGCGCGCCTCGACGCGTTCATGAAGCATCACCCCGGCGGGCCGATCTGGGTGTTCGCCTACGGGTCCCTGTTGTGGAACCCCGCGTTCCACTTCGCCGAACGACGGAACGCACGTATCTGGGGCTATCATCGCGCCTTCTGCCTGCGCACACCGCTCGGACGGGGCACAATGGAAAACCCGGGCCTGGTGCTGGGCCTCGACCGCGGCGGGTCGTGCACCGGCGTCGCATTTCGCCTGCCGGCGGAGAACGAGCGCCAGGAACTCGAAGTGGCATGGGCGCGCGAGATGGCGGTGGACAGCTACCGCGCCGCGTGGGTGCGTGCCCACACCCCCGAAGGACGGGTCTGGGCGCTGGCGTTCACCATGAACCGGGCGAGCCCGCTCTATACGGGGCGTCTGCCCGAGGACAGGGTCGCCGCACAGATCGCCACCGCCGAAGGCTATCTGGGGAAGTGTGCGGACTATCTCGACAACACGGTCGCGCATCTCGCGGAATGCGGCATCGTCGACCGGCGGCTCATCCGCCTGCAGCGGCTCGTCGCGGCGCAGCGCTAGCGCGCGGCGGTTCCGGGGTTCATTGCTCCCACCAGCTGCCTTCCGGCAGCGGGACGTAGAAAATCTCCAGGAAGACCACGTAGGCCAGGATGCAGCTGGCGAGCGGAACCACCACGGCGAGAAGGACATTCCGGCGGGTGCGATCGACTGTCAGGTAAATCGACGTCGCCACCAGCATCACGAAGCTGTCCAGCCAGAAGCCGACCTTCCGCAGAAGCAGCACATAGACAAGGATGATCGCGCAGAACACGGCCAGGTCGATCACGACCTCCCGGTTCTCGCGCAGCCCCTCGATGGCGTCGGGCGCGCGCTTCAGAATAGCCGTAACAGCGACCTGAACAAAGAACGCCGCCGACGCGGCGAGCACCACGTAGGACGCCAGAAGAGGAAATCCCCAGTCCTTCGAATCGGAGCCGCTCTTCAGGAAGAACACGCCCCCGATGACGAGCAGGACCAGCGCGGTCAGGAGGTTGCGGTCGGCAAGCCTGTTCATTCTGCCTTCCCTCCCGCTTCGGCGGCAGGATCGTGCCCGCCCGCATCCGAAGCACCCTCACGTTCGCGCAGCTTCTCGCGTCTGCGCGACCAGACCACGAAGGCGATCGACAGGACGCTGAGCGCAATCAGGATGATGTTGACCGTGCCGGTAAAGAACACGTGCCAGATGGACGACGCGTCGGAGATGTAGAGCGACTGCACGAGGGACGGCTCGATGATCGGTCCGAGGATCAGCCCGAGCCCGATGGGCCCCGGGTGGAAGCCCAACCGCCGGACGAGGAACACGAACACACCCAGACCGAGCATGATGTACACGTCGAAGATATTGTTGCGGATCGCGTAGGCGCCGATCACGGCAAGCAGCATGATCAGCGGCGCCAGAAGCCGCAGCGGAATGCGGATGATCCGGACCAGGAGCGGCGCGAACAGGCTGCCGAGAATGAAGGTCACGATCCCCGCGAACAGCAGCGACCAGCCGAACGAGAAGATCAGCGAGCCATCGCTCTGGAACAGTTCGGGCCCCGGGTTCAGGCCGCGCAGCATCAGTGCGCCTGCGATGACGGCCGCCGGCGCCGAACCCGGCACGCCCAGCGTGACCAGCGGAATCATCGCCGCCGGCGCTGCCGCATTGTTGGCGATCTCGGACGCGGTCACGCCGCGCAGGTCGCCCTTGCCGAAACGGGACTTGTCCTTCGCCCATCGGACCGCCTCGTTATAGGAAACGAGTGCCGCAATCGGGCTGCCAGCCCCCGGCAGAATGCCGATGAAGGCACCGATCACCGCCGAACGCACCACATGAACGGGGTGCGCCAGCACCTTGGAAATCGTCTTCAGGGTCTGCCCGCCCTCGGGCTTGTATTCGGCGATGAACTCCTTCTTGCGCATCTCCGCGACCATCGACAGGACCTGCGGGATGGCGAACACACCGATCAGCGCGGCCACGAGCGACACGCCGCCGCGCAACTCGGGCACGTTGAAGGTGAACCGGGACAGCTCGTTACCGTGACTGATGCCCACGGCGCTGATCAGAAGGCCGATGGCGCCGCCCGCGAGCCCCTTGACCACGGAATCGCCGGCCAGGCTGCCGATGATGGTGAGCGCAAAAACCCCGAGCCAGAAGAACTCCGGTGGGCCGAACTTGAGCGCGATCGCGATCATCGGCCATGCGAGAAGCAGGTAACAGCCCGCGCCGAACAGGGTTCCAAGCGCCGAGGCAAAACAGGACGCGACGATCGCTTCCTGCCCGCGCCCCTCCAGCACCATGGGGTGGCCGTCGAAGGCTGTCGCCATCGCCGCCGGTGTTCCCGGCGTGTTGACCAGCACCGCAGGAATGGCGTCGGAGAACATCGCGCAGACATAGAGGCCGCCGAGCATGGCGATACCCGCCCCCGGCGGCAGGGCAAAGGTAAACGGCACCAGCAGCGCCGTCCCCATCGTGGCGGTCAGCCCCGGAAGGGTGCCGACCACCATGCCGATCAAGACGCCGACGGTGAGCCAGGCCAGAAACGACGGCGTCAGCGCCATCATGAGACCTTCAATCATCGCAGATGTACTGGTGTGAATTCTCTATCGGTTGCCGGACCGGGGTTCGCGCGCCGTGTCATGCGCAGATCATACCCTTGTCCGTTCAAAAAGCCGCCAGACGCGACCGGAACGCGGACAGGCTGCCCCGGCACCGCAGCCCGCGATGCCGGAACAGCCTGTTACCGTGTTTGTCGCTAGTTCGCGAACCGGTCGATCGCGGCCTGGACGTACGCCTTGGCTTCCGCCGGAGTCTGGCGAATCGGCGTCAGGCCGTTGCCGACGACCATCTCGCGCACCTTGGCGTCCGCGGTGGCCTCGAGCAGCGCCTTGTTCAGGATCGCAACCCGGTCAGCCGGCGTTCCCGGAGGCGCCATGATGCCCCAGGTCGTGACGTACTGCCACGAGGGCTCGTTCGGCACGCCCGGAAGAGAACCGACGGAGTTCCCGCCCGCGATCACGAGGGTATCGACCGTCGCCGCGTGCTTCACGGCGTGCGACGACGCCGTCATGCCGGCATCGACATGGTTGCCCTGCAGCATCGGCATCATCTTGCCGACACCACCCGAAACGGGAACGTAAGCCGTCTCGATGCCAAGGACCTTGGCCAAATTGTCCCAGTTGGCCGCGCCGGTGCTGCCCACGCCCGCTACCGTGAGCTTGCCCGGGTTGGCCTTGGCCGCCGCAACGAATTCCTGCAGCGACTTGTACTGGCTGTTCTTCGGCACCATGAGAGCGCCGACGGCACTCGCGGTCATGCCGATATACTCGAACTCGCCCGGCTTGAAGCCGACGCCTTCGCCCTTCGACGTGATGACGATATTGGGGACCACGACGTTGCTGATCGTGTAGCCATCCGCCTTGGAGTTCCAAAGCTCGCTGAAGCCGACGGCGCCACCGCCACCGGTCTTGTAAACGATCCGGACCTCGACCCCGAGGGCCTTCTCGAGACCCGGCTGCAGACGCCGTGCCTGCTGGTCCGATCCGCCGCCCGGCGAATAGGGAACGATGAAGGTGATGGGTTTGTCGGGGAACGTCTGCGCGCTGGCAGTGCCGAACGTTCCAACCGCGGCGAAAATCGCCGCAGCGCCCGCAAGCACCACTCCCGGCATGAACTTACGCTTCGTCGTCATATTGGTGTCCTCCCAGTTTAACGACCGCATTCTTCCCTTTCGGGAATCTGACTGATCATCCACGAAAGCGGCCCGACCGGCCAAGTCCGCCCTCGATCTCGTTACGTGTTCCGGCGCCGACACGCGTATTTCGCCCTGCCTGAACAGGAAACGCCGCGACGCCGAGCTGGGCATTCCGGAGCGGCAACACATCCCGGTCGGTCTCGTTCGCCGCGCCACCCGACCCTTGTACAAGACTGCGATTTGACGGGCGTGGAGTCAATCGACACGCGACACGTGCATCGGCTCTGTATCAGGAGATCGAGGTCTGGCTGGGGCGGCAGGATTCGAACCTGCGATCACGGGATCAAAACCCGATGCCTT
>JAYPUG010000008.1:0-3463 GCA_038133965.1 Rhodospirillaceae bacterium
GCATATACCCTCGTCGCGGCGCGTCAGTACCTCGCCCTTGTCGTAGATCCAGGCGATCGCCGCGCCGTCGGCAATCGGCACCTCGAAGGTCGATACGGTATCGCGTTCGGCGAGCACGGCGTCGATACGGGCAAGAAGGCCGTCACACCCCTCTCCCTTCAACGCGGAAAGCACGACAATGTCGTGATCGCGGCGCGCGCGCTCGGCGCAGACGACCTTCTCGTCGGGCGCAAGCAAGTCCACCTTGTTGAGCACCTCGATGCGCACCGGTCCGCTTTCCTGCGACGGCACGCCGTCCTCAACGTCCTGCCCGGCTGCGGACAGGATGTTGTTGAGGATCTCCTCGACATCGCGGCGCTGGGCTTCGCTATCCGCGTCCGCGATGTCGCGCACATGCAGGACGACATCGGCGGCCTCGACCTCTTCCAGGGTCGCCCGGAACGCTGCGACCAGGTCGTGCGGCAGGTCGGAAATGAACCCGACCGTATCCGACAGGATAACGGTTCGCCCCGACGGCAGGTCGAAGCGGCGCATCGTCGGATCGAGGGTCGCGAACAGCATGTCCTCGGCGAAGACGTCGGCCTCCGTGAGCCGGTTGAAGAGCGTCGATTTTCCCGCGTTCGTGTATCCGACCAAGGCCACCAGCGGAAACAGCACCCGTTCGCGCGCGCGCCGGTGCAGACCGCGGGTCCGGCGCACCTGTTCCAGCTCGCGCTTGAGCTTCGCGATGCGCTCGTCGATCAGGCGCCGGTCGATCTCGATCTGGCTTTCGCCCGGCCCACCGACGAACCCGAGGCCGCCGCGCTGACGCTCGAGGTGGGTCCAGGACCGGACCAGCCGGCTACGCTGATATGTCAGCGCGGCCAATTCCACCTGGAGTTGTCCCTCGTTCGTGCGGGCGCGTTCGCCGAAGATCTCGAGGATCAGGCCCGTGCGATCGATCACCTTGGCCTTCCAGGCACGCTCCAGGTTTCGTTGCTGCACGGGCGAGAGCGCGGTGCCGACAACCACGAGCTCCGCCTCTTCAGCCGCGATGCGCTCACGCACCTCCTCGACCACGCCGCTGCCGAACAGGGTCGCGGGTCGCGGTCGCGCGAGGGTCATCGCGCGGCTTGCGACCACATCGACATGAATCGCGAGCGCAAGGCACACCGTCTCTTCCAGTTGGGCGTCCGGACTGCGCTCCGGCCCGCTACGCGCACCGTCCCTCACGACGGGCTGCAGCACAACCGTACGCGTCGGCGCGGCGCCGGTCAGACCCGCGTCACCATTGCGGTCGTTCGCCAAGGCGCGCGGCTACTCGGCCGCCTCGGCCTCGTCCGTCTCGGGATCGAAAAGCTGTACCGGCATCGACGGCATCACCGTCGAGATCGCGTGCTTGTAAACCAGCTGCGAATGCGCGTCGCGGCGCAGCAGCACGCAGAAATTGTCGAACCAGGTGACCACGCCTTGCAACTTGACGCCATTTACGAGGAAGACCGTCACCGGGGTCTTGTTTTTGCGGATGTGGTTCAGGAATACGTCCTGGACATTCTGTGACCGTTCTGCAGCCATCTTGTTACCTCAGCTCTTATTCTTGTGTTGGTTGTATTATGCGCTGTTTGGAATGTCGCGCCATTGCGCGATGCTCACGAACTAAAGAATAGTCTTCGATCGCCCGATTTCCACCCGCTTCACACAATTTTTCCCTGCCCGATCAGACCGGAAGGGCTTGTGCACCCTCCATGTAGCCCAGATAGCGGTCATGCAGCGCACTGGTGAGTGCGCCCGGCTTGCCGTTCGCAATGACGCTGTCGTCGATCTGGGTCACGGGCGTAACGAAGTGCGAAGAATTGCTCATGAATGCCTCTCGCGCGCCCAGTGCCTCTTCACGCGAGAATTTACGTTCCTCGAACGGGATATCCAGTTCAGCAGCCAGCGAAAGAATTGCCTGACGCGTGATCCCCCGCAGGATGTCATGACCGGCGGGCCGCGTGACGAGCGTGCCGTCAGCGGTCACGATCCAGGCGTTCGAAGAAGTCCCCTCCGTCACGAACCCCTCGCCATCGTACATCCATGCCTCGTAGGCACCCGCGCGCGCCGCCGCCTGCTTGCCGAGAATGTTCGGCAGCAAGGCCACCGACTTGATGTCGCAGCGCGCCCAGCGGATATCGTCGATCGTCACGACCTTGATCCCGTTTTCGCGCATGTCTGCAGGAAACTCCGGAATTGGACGGACGGTCATCACCAGTGCCGGGCGTGCGCCTTCGGGGAACTTGTGGTCGCGCGCCGCTACGCCACGGGTCACCTGAATGTACACAAGTCCGGTACGCACACGGTTCCGGCGCACCACCTCACGGATCGCGATCCCGAGCGCGGCCCGCGACACCGGCCAGCCCATTTCAAGTTCGCCCAGAGAGCGATCCAGTCGATCGAGATGTGCCGATTCGTCGATCAGTCGCCCGCGGAACAGGTGGATGACCTCGTAAACTCCGTCAGCAAACTGATATCCCCGGTCCTCGACATGTACGGCAGCGCGCCGGTGATCGACGTAGCGGCCATTCACATAGGCAATGCGCGGCACGGCCGGTCCCTAGAAGAATTCGAGGCGGACCGCGAACATCCGCTCCACCTTGTGGACCGCATCCTTCGTCGCGAACAGGATGACCCGGTCACCCACATTCACGACGGTTTCGCCGTCGGCCATGATGATCTCGTCGTCGCGGACGACTGCCGCGACAATGACGCCTGCCGGTAGTTTCGCATCTCGGATTGCCTTGCCGACGAGGCTCGACGTCTCCAGCGCCTCGGCCTCGATCAACTCGCCGAAATTCTCGCCAATCGAATGAACCGACCGTATGCGTCCGCGCCGGATGTACTGGAGGATCGTCGAAACCGTGATGACCCGCGGATTGACCACAACGTCGATCCCGAGCGGCGCAAGCAGCGGATTGTAGGTGTTGCTGTTGACGAGGGTGACTGCACGCTCTGCGCCATAGCGCTTTGCCAGAAGCGAGGCGAGTATGTTCACCTCGTCGTCATTCGTCACGGCGACGACTGTGCTGGCCTTGTTGATGGCCGCCTCGCCCAGGATATCGGGGTCTAGTGCATCGCCGTTGATGACCGTCGTCCGCGACAGAGCATGAGCGGCAGCTTCTGCCTGTTCCTTGTTGATCTCGATCAGACGCGCCGTCACGCCGGTCAACCGTTCCTCTACGTCGAGGGCAAGACCCAGACCGATATTGCCGCCCCCGATGATGACAACCCGGCGCGCCTCTTGTTCATCATGCCCGAAGGCGGCCATAGCACGTTGCACATGCTCGGCATCGATCACGATATAGACGTCATCGCCTTCCTCGAGATGGTCATCCCCGCTCGGCACGATCGAGCGATCACCCCGGATGATGCCGACGATAGAGAGGCGGAGATCGGGAAAGAGCGTTGTCAGCTGCCGGAGTGGCGTATCCAGGATCGGGCAATCCGT
>JAYPUG010000008.1:3473-8575 GCA_038133965.1 Rhodospirillaceae bacterium
CTCCTCCTAGCACCGCACGCCGATCAGCCGCAGCCGGTTGTTGGCAAGCGGGATCATTTCTAACGATACCGGAACCGTGAACCGGCGAACGATCGCGCGCGCCACCTCGATCTCGGGTGAGATGATCACGTCGATGGGCATGTGGTCGCGCGAGAACAGGTCCGACCAGATCGGATTGCGATAGCTTTGGGACCGGACGCGCGCGATCTTCATGGGGACGTCGAACAACGAGTGTGCGACCTGGCAGGCGATCATGTTCACTTCGTCAGCGAATGTGACAGCGACGATCATGTCCGCGTCGCGTGCACCCGCAGCTTCAAGCACATCGGGATGAGATGCGAACCCCACCATGGCAGTCACGTCCAGGGTATCGCGGATGCGGCGAATGAGATCGGGGCTCTGGTCGATGACCGTCACGTCAACCCGCTCCGCCGCGAGTTCCCGCGCGATGCTCGACCCGACCTGTCCGGCCCCGCAGATGATCGCTTTCATTGTTTGCTTCCTGACCCGGGATGGGTTCCAGCCGGCGGCAACATAGACGAACCGACCCTTTCGCTCGACCTCAATCGGCCGTTCGGACGGCCGGCCCCTTCACGCCGAGCGACTTCAGTTTCCGGTGGAGCGCGGAACGCTCCATGCCGACGAACGTCGCGGTTTTCGAGATGTTTCCGCCGAACCGGGTCACCTGTGCCTCGAGGTACTGGCGCTCGAACTCCTCGCGCGCATCGCGCAGCGTAAGACTCAGGAACTCGGTGTCCGACGCGCTCTGGAACGCGCGTGGCGTCTTTTCGAGAATCTCGGGCGGCAGCATGTCAGGCCGGATCGAATCGCTTGTCGAACTCGGGGCCATGATCAGCAGCCACTCGATCACATTGCGCAACTGTCGCACGTTGCCGGGCCAATCGTGGGACTGGAGCATGGTCATCGCATCGGGACCGATACGACGGGGCTGAAGCCCCGTACCTTCGGCCGCCCGACGCATGAAGTGTTCGGCGAGTTTCGACACATCCTCGCGCCTGTCGGCCAGGTTGGGCACTTCGAGCGGCACGACGTTGAGCCGGTAGTAGAGGTCCTCACGAAACTTGCCGGACGAGATCTCGGCCTGCAGATCACGGGTGGTCGTTGCGACGACGCGCACATCGACGCGAATCTGGGTACCACCGCCGACCCGTTCGAATGTCTGGTCCTGCAGCGCACGCACGATCTTGCCCTGGGTTTCCACCGGCATATCGCCGATCTCGTCGAGCAGAAGCGTACCGTTATGCGCCTGCTCGAACAGGCCGATTTTGCGGCCCTCGTCTCCCTCCGCGCGGCCTCCCTCAACACCGAAGAGCTCGACCTCCATCCGTTCCGGCTCCATCGCCGCACAGTTGACAACGACGAAGGGCTGGTCTGACCGCCTGGATCGGGCATGCAGCATGCGTGCAACGACTTCCTTGCCCGCACCTGCCGCCCCTGAAATCAGCACCCGGCTTCCCGTCGGCGCGACCTTCTCGATCGCCTGACGCAATTGGACGATCACGTTGGCATCGCCGATAAGTTCTGTCTCGGGACCCGCGCGCATCCGGAGTTCACGGTTCTCGCGTCGCAGGCGTGCGGCCTCGATCGCGCGG
The DNA here is from genome assembly GCA_038133965.1 of Rhodospirillaceae bacterium. Taxonomy (GTDB): domain Bacteria; phylum Pseudomonadota; class Alphaproteobacteria; order UBA6615; family UBA6615; genus JAYPUG01. Next base: position 5,087 of record JAYPUG010000008.1, read on the forward strand.
CCAACAATCGTGATCAGCCGGTCCGACTTGAACGGCTTCTCGATATAGTCGTACGCGCCCACCTTGATCGCCTGGACCGCGGTCTCGACCGATCCGTGGCCGCTGATCATCACGACCGGCACGTTGGGGTGTTCCCTGCGGATCATGTGCAACAGTTCCATGCCGTCGAGCCGGCTATCCTCGAGCCAGATATCGAGGATCACGAGGCTGGGCCGGCGCGCCGCAACCTGTTCGAGCGCCTTCTCGGCGTTTTCCGCCTCCCGCGTCTCGTAGCCCTCGTCCTCGAGCACACCCGCGATCAGGAGGCGGATGTCGTCCTCGTCGTCAACGATGAGAATGTCTTCTGCCATTTCACAAACCGCGACCTAACCGTCGGTTTCCTGTGTTCTGTCCAACTCTTCTCCGCCCACGGGAAGATCGCGCGGGAACACGATGGTCACACACGCACCCGGAGCATCCGACCTGTCCCCAAGCGAGAGCGATCCGCCATGCTGCTCGACAATTCGCGACACAATCGCCAGTCCCAGGCCCGTGCCCTTCGTGCGGGTCGTCACATAGGGCTCGGTCAGTCTCTCTCTCTCCTCGACTGGCAATCCGCGCCCGTTGTCCTCGACAATAATTTTCGCGTCGTTCTCCGATTCGATAAGCCGCATGCATATCCAGCCGCGTGGCAGTTCTGAGCCATCACTCCCCCTGATCGCATCGACGGCATTCGCAAGCAGGTTCGTAAGTGCCTGGCTGATCAGTCCGGAGTCACAGTTTACACGCAGCTTGTCCGGCAGGTCCGTCTCGAACGCGATATCGGCATGCGCCTGCTCCTGCAACACCAGGGATTCACGGCATAACCGGGCAAGGTCCGCTGGCCGCATGACGGGGTTCGGCATACGCGCGAAGGCCGAAAATTCATCGACCATGCGCCCGATGTCCCCCACCTGGCGAACGATAGTGTCCGTGCACTGAACGAAGGTCTGCGGATCACTCTCGATTTCGTCCATGTACTTCCGCTTCAAGCGCTCCGCCGAAAGCTGGATGGGCGTAAGAGGGTTCTTGATCTCGTGCGCGATCCGGCGCGCCACATCCGCCCATGCCGCCTTGCGCTGGGCCGATTGCAGCTCTGTCACATCATCGAATGTCACGACGAAGCCAATCACCTCGTCCTGGGCATCGCGCTCGGCCGCGATCCGCACGTGAAGCGTCAGATTCGCGCCTTCTGCGGCAACAACGACCTCGTCTTCAATCAGTCGGGCCGGATCCGCAATTGCACGTTCGATCAAACCGCCGAGTTCAGGGACGGATTCGCCCAACGGCCGGCCAACAAAACGCTCGATTCCGATCCGCAACATTGCCGTTGCAGACCGGTTCGGAAGACTGACCCGCCCCTGCCTGTCGAGTCCGATGACCCCGGCAGAAACCCCGCCGAGAACAGCCTCTGTGAATCGCCGCCGGTCCTCGAGCTGGCGGTTCGCTTCCGTAATTTCGCGCCTCTGCTCATCGAGCTGCCGCGTCATGCGATTGAACGAGCGCGTCAGCATCCCGATTTCATCGTCGGCGCGCGCCGCTTCCTCGAGGCGAACACCGAGGTTGCCCGAACGAACCATCTCCGCGGCGTGGACGAGGCTTGCAATGGGGCGGGTCAGCCTGTTCGCGAAACCAAGTCCGACCACGACGGCAACAATCAGGAACAGCAATGTGACCAGGGTAAAGATCGCGACCAGCTGCAACTGGAGGTCGGCGCGCGCCGCCTCGGCCAGGGCATAGTCACCGGCGGCACGCTGTGTAACCTCACGCAGTTCCAGAACGCTGGGATCGATAAACCGTCCGACATAAAGGAAGGCCTTCGGGCGCACATCCAGCCCGACCAGTGCGCGAACCCTGTCGCGGCTTTCGGTCGTCAACACAACCACTTCACCGGCCGACGTATCACCGAAGGCCCAGGCCGGCGGCAGATCGAAGGTCAGTGACGAAGTAAATCCGGCCTGGGAAATGACCCTGCCAAAGGGATCCAAGAGCAACGTACCATGCACACCATGGCGCTGGGCCAGGCCTTCGAGTGTTGTGCGCATGCGCTGCGCATCCGGGGCGACGCGCGTCCAGACGGCACCGAGTTCCTGAGCCATGGCCTGCACATCGGACCGGATGATCTGCTCGTGTTCGCTCAGATAGGCATCGGAAATTCGTACGGAACTCTCGACCGCGACCCTCACCCGGTCGCTGAACCAGTTCTGCACGACAACATTGAAGAACAGAGCAGCGAGGACGAGGACGAGTATGGCCGGCGCAACGGCAACCACCGAAAACAATCCGACCAAGCGCACGTGCAACCGGGCCGCCCCGAGCCCCGCCCGGCGATTCACCCAAAGACGCACCACGCCCTGGACGAAGGCCGCAACAAGGGCCAGGACCAAAACGATATCGACGATGATCAGCGTCTCGAGGGCGTTGTTGCCGGTCCCGAGGTCGGTACGGCCGGTCAGCGTCAGGAATGTCGCAAGTCCGGCAATGGTCGCCACCACGACGAGCGCAACAATCGCACGCCGGCCAATTCGCAACCTGTTCGACCACATGGTAACCCGGCGCAGTGCCGCCGCCTCGCGTCGGCCCGCAGAACCCGAATAGTCCGACGGTGCATCGGACGTCATGTTCAGCGAGCGTCCGTGGGCCGGTCCTCTGCTGATTTCATCGCTCATTCGATGCTCGGTTCACGTGTGCCTTTGGCCGCCTTGCCGCCGTAAATTCAGGCCTCTTCACGTCGGGACTATTTTACGCCCCGCACGACATCAATGTCTAACTCGCGGATTTTCTTGCGTAATGTGTTTCGGTTCAGTCCCAGCAACTCGGCTGCACGAAGCTGGTTGCCGCGTGTTGCCTCGAGCACAAGCGTGATCAGCGGCCGTTCCAGTTCGTGCAGGACGCGACCATAGAGACCCGGCGCGGGCAACCCGTCGCGATGCGCCGAGAAGTACGATCTCAGGTGACGCTCGATCGAATCCGACAGTGATTCCTCGCCCGATCCTGCATCGCCGACTGATCCGGGCGCAACATGCGCCAGTTCGGCCTCGACGATCTCGAGCGAAATCGTGTCCTGGGGGTAGAGCGCCGCAAGCCGCCGGACCAGATTCTCCAATTCACGGACGTTGCCCGGCCAGCGATACTCCTGAAGCCGAACAATCGCCTCGGGAACGAACCGCTTGGGCGCAAGGCCGTCTGCCTCCGCCCGCGAAAGGAAATGGCTGACCAGTTCCGGAATGTCCTCGGCGCGCTCGCGCAACGGCGGGATGCGCAGCGGCACGACGTTCAGGCGATAGTAAAGATCCTCGCGGAACAGGCCCTGGCGAACGGCTGAACGCAGATCGCGATGAGTCGCGGCGATGATGCGCACATTGGTCGAGATCGGGGTCCGGCCGCCGACGGTCGTGTACTCTCCCTCCTGCAGCACGCGCAGCAACCGCGTCTGGGCCTCGATGGGCATGTCCCCGATTTCGTCGAGGA
>JAYPUG010000008.1:8637-18014 GCA_038133965.1 Rhodospirillaceae bacterium
CCTGTTCGAAACGCCCGGAATACCGATTGGTCGCGCCCGTAAACGCGCCCTTCTCGTGGCCGAACAGCTCACTCTCGATGAGTTCGCGCGGAATGGCGGCCATATTGATCGCGATGAAGGGCCCGAATTTCCGCTTGCCGTAGTCATGAAGCGCGCGCGCGACCAGTTCCTTGCCAGTTCCAGACTCACCCGCGACCATGACCGTAAGGTCGGTGTTCATGAGCCGGGCGAGAACGCGGTAGATATCCTGCATCGCCGCTGATCGGCCGATCAGCGGCAACTCCTCTTCGTCATCCGCCACCCGGTCCGCTACACCCGACGCGGATGTCTCCCGCTCCGCAAGCGCGCGCTGGACGATATCGACGAGTTCCTTCAGGTCGAACGGCTTGGGCAGATATTCGAACGCACCTCGCTCGGCGGCGCGCACTGCCGTCAGAAGCGTGTTCTGCGCACTCATCACGATGATCCGCAGATCCGGCCGCAGCTTGCGGATGCGCGGGATCATGTCGAGCCCGTTTTCGTCGGGCATCACGACATCCGTGATCACGAGGTCGCCATCGCCGGCGGAAATCCAGCGCCAGAGGTTCGCCGCGGTCCCCGTCGTGCGAACATCATGGCCAAGCCGGCCTAGCGCCTGGCTGACGACGGTGCGAATGCCCCGGTCATCGTCGGCGACGAGGATCGTTGCCTCGCTCATGTCTCGTCCTCCGGATGGATGTCATCGACCGGCAGCATCACGCGGAATGCCGTGCTGCCCGCCTCGCTTTCCAGGTCCACCACACCGCCATGGTCACCAACGAGTTTCGCGACGAGCGCCAGGCCCAGGCCGCTTCCGTTGCGCTTTGTCGTCACGAACGGATCGAACAGGAACGGCCGCACATCCGCCGGAACACCACTTCCGTTGTCGCGCACAGTGATCTCGATGGGCAGGTCCACCCGCTCGCCGCTTCCGGGCAGCGCCATGCGCAGTCCGTGTCGATATCGCGTCTCGAGGCGAATTTCGCCGCCCACGGGCTCAACCGCCTCGGCAGCGTTCTTCACCAGATTCAGGAAGACCTGAATGAGCTGGTCCCGGTTGCCACGCACCATCGGCAGCGAAGGATCGAACATCGCCTGGAACCGTATGTTCCGCGCAAAACCGTTCTCGGCCAAACGATGCACACGGTCGAGTACCTCGTGGATATTCACCGGGCCCCGTTCCGGCAGCCTGTCGTCCGAAAACGCCTCCATCCGGTTCACCAGCGCCACGATCCGGTCCGCTTCCTCACAGATCAGGTTCGTCAGCTGACGTTCGTCCTCATCAGCGCCATCCTCGAGCAGTTGCGCCGCACCGCGGATGCCGGAAAGCGGGTTTTTCACCTCGTGCGCAAGCATCGCCGCCATCGCGGTGACCGACCGTGCAGCACCGCGGTGTACCAGCTGGCGATCGATATGGCGTGCGAGCGTCTGTTCGTGCATCGAAAGGACAACCACGCCCGAACCGTCGAACAAGGGCTGGGCCCGCACCGAGACCTCGTGCGCGCCGATACGCGGCCCCTCGAAGCTGACGCCGCGTTCGGCATAGCTGGAACCTGACGAACGGGATTTTTCCAGCATGTAAAACAAAGGGTTGTCGTCGGATATGAAGAAACCGAGCGAGCGACCGACGAGGGCGTGAGCACCGCTGCCCAGGAGCTGCTCGGCAGCATGATTGACGTAGCGGATCGTGTCGTCGGGCGCGATCGCAAGGACAGCGTCGCCCAGAGCGTTCAGCACCGAAGCGGCCTCGACGCCCTGCCCCGTATCCGGCCAGTCCTCGGATGCGACGGACATCACGCGACCTCCGCGAAGGACCGGCTACGGAATCGGTCGATCTCGCGTGCGATCACGGCGGGATCGAGGGTGTTGTTGACCACATTCCGGAACTCGGCCGCACCGGGAATGCCGGTCAGGTACCAGCCCACATGCTTGCGCGCGTTCCGGATACCGGTGGATGCGCCATAGAAATCGAGCATGCCTTCCAGGTGTTCCCACATCAGCGACCAGCGCGCCTCGATATTGGGCTCCGAACGCTCCCGGCCCGTCGCGAAGTGGTGCGCCACATCCCCCGGAAACCAGGGACGCCCCATGGACGCGCGACCGATCATGACCGCGGTTGCCCCCGAACGCGCGAGGCATTGATAGGCATCCGGAATGCTGCGGATATCACCATTGGCAACGACGGGCACTGAAACGGCGTCAACGACCTCCGCGATGAAGTCCCAGTCGGCCGTGCCTGTATAGAAATCGCATCGTGTCCGGCCATGTACGGTGACCAGCGATAGCCCCAAATCCTCGGCAATCCGGGCCAGTTCCGGCGCGTTACGGGTTGAATCGTCCCAGCCCGTGCGCATCTTCACCGTCACCGGCACATCCACTGCACGCACCACCGCGTCCATGATTTCCGTGGCAAGCGGGACATCGCGCATCAACGCCGATCCGGTCGCCTTCTTGACCACCTTCTTCGCGGGACAGCCGAAGTTGATGTCGACAATCTGCGCGCCCCGGTCGGCTGCCAATCGTGCCGCATCGGCCATGATCTCCGGGTCGGTCCCGGCAAGCTGGACACAGACGGGTGTCTCGCCGGGATCGAATGTCATCCGGCGGCCAGACTGGCGCGTTTCACGCAGCATCTCACGGCTCGCGACCATTTCGGAAACCGTCATGCCGATCCCGAAACGGCGCACGAGGCGCCGGAACGGCAGATCACTGACCCCGGACATTGGCGCCAGAATCACCCGACCCGGCACGCGTACATGCCCGATTTCGAAGCCGCCACCGACTGCGACGTCAGAATTGCTCATTTTTTGTGCAACAAAGAATCGTGATCACGGAATGGGCAACATAGGCACAATTGTGCGACGCAGCAAGGCCAAGTTTGAAATCTGGCAGGCGCCCTGTCCGCAGGTCCTCTAGGCCAGGACGACGTCGGTCACGAACTTGACCCCGGGAAACGCCAGGGTAATCAGCAGGAAGGCAAGCAGCACCGCCCGCGCCGCCCGCCGTCCCCGCAGGCCGTTGCCCCGGTTCAGGAACAAGACGCCCCCCAGAACGGCAAAAGTGGCCAGCGACAACACGGCCTTGTGGTCGAGGAGCAGCGCGTATCCCGTTGCGCGCCACTGCAGGGCCATGCCGGTCACCAGGCCCAGGCCGAGCACGATCTCGGCCGCAGCAAGCAGCCGGAACTGGAGCCGCTCGGCGTCACTCACCGACGGAAGGGTCTCGGCGATACCGCCGGCACGGTGCGCGCGCAGCGCCCGTTCCTTGAGCCAGATCGCAAGCGCGGCCATCGCGGCGACGCTGATCAGCGCATATGTGACCAGCGACACCCCGATATGGACCTGCAACCACGCCGTCAGTGTCGCGCCCGCGAGCGGACGGTCGGGCACGGCCGACCAAACCAGCGCAATCCCTCCGATCAGCGCGAGATAGGGCAAGAGCAGGCCGGCCAACCGCCGCGCCTCGCCCCACAACAGGCAGACGGCAAGATAGACCAGCATCGTCGCCGAAACGATCGTCCACAGGGTCGCGCTGAAACCCGCGCGCCAGATGCCGCCCGCCACGGAAATATCGAGGGCGAGCGGCCCCACCGTGGCGACCGCGATCAATGCCCAGAACAGCGCGTCGCCGCCCGCCTCAACCGGCGCCCGGCGGACATAAGGAAAGACTGCCGCCGGCAACAGTGTCAGCAGCGCGGCAAGGCCCAATGTGATCGATCCGCCCATGGCGCCATCATACGACCGAACGCCGTGCGCGGTCACGAGCCTGCCTTGCCTTGGCAAGCCACATGCGGGCGACTAACGTGCCGGCGCGCCCACTGCCGCACATGTCGAACGAGGCCCGATTGACCCCAGACACCGCCGCCCTTGTCGTTGCCGCCGGACGCGGCACCCGCATGTCCGGTGAGGTGCCGAAACAGTACCGCGCACTCGACGGCGTGCCAGTCCTGCGGCGCGCGCTCATGGCCTTCACGAATCATCCGCGCATCGCGCGCGTGGTCCCGGTCATCCATCCCGACGACCACGCGGCGTTCGACGCCGCATCCGCCGGGCTTTCCGTCGAGGCACCGGTTGCCGGCGGCGCGACCCGGCAGGAATCCGTGCACCGTGGTCTTGAAGCGCTGGCGGATGCCGCGCCCGCGTGCGTCCTGATCCACGATGGTGCGCGCCCGCTGGTTTCCGCATCTCTTATCGAACGGGTGCTGGGCGCGCTCGACGGGGCGCCAGGCGCGGTTCCCGCGCTGGAAGTCGCGGACACGCTGAAACGCGGGGACGGCGCGACCGTCGCCGAAACGGTGGACAGGACCGGCCTCTACCGGGTGCAGACCCCCCAGGGCTTTCGCTACGCCGATATCCTTGCGGCCCACCGGAGTGCCGGAAGCAACGATTTCACCGACGACGCCGCCATCGCCGAAGCCGCAGGCCATACGATTGCGCTGGTTCCCGGCGACGAGGCGAACCTGAAAATCACCCTCGAGGACGACCTCGTCCGCGCCACGGCATGGCTCGCGGCCGCGCGTGAGACCCGGGTCGGCAGCGGCTTCGACGTGCATCGCTTCGCGCCGGGCGCCGCCGTGCGCCTCGGAGGGATCGACATCCCCCACGACCAGGGCCTGTCCGGCCATTCCGACGCCGACGTGGCGCTGCACGCGCTGACCGACGCGATCCTCGGCGCCATCGGCGACGGCGACATCGGCAGTCACTTCCCGCCGAGCGACGAGCGCTGGAAGAACGCCGATTCGGCGCAGTTTCTCGCCCATGCCGGCGCGCGGCTGGCGGATCGCGGCGGCCGGATCGTGCATCTCGACCTCACGATCGTCTGCGAAGCGCCGAAGATCGGGCCGCACCGCGATGCCATGCGCGCGCGCATCGCCGAAATTCTGGCGATCGGCACGGACCGCGTCGCTGTGAAAGCGACCACCACCGAAGGGCTCGGTTTCACGGGTCGCCGCGAGGGTATCGCCGCCCAGGCGACCGCGACCGTCAGCCTTGAGGGGCCGGCATGAGCGGTACCGATCCGGGAAATACACGCGAACCGCGCCTGGCACGGCTGATCGCCACCTGGTTCGGGGCGGGCGACCTGCCGGGCGCGCCGGGAACCTGGGGCTCGCTTGCCGCCCTGCCCTTCGCCGCGCTCGCGGTCTTCGTCGGCGGCCAGTACCTGTTGGCCGCGCTCGTCATCGGCGGCTTCCTGGTCGGCGTGTGGGCCGCGGGAAAACTCGCGACGTTTCAACGGCTCGAGGATCCCCAGCGCGTCGTCATCGACGAGGTAATCGGCCAGTGGCTCGCGATCCTGCCGGTCTCTTTCGACTGGCGCTATTACGCCGTCGCGTTCGTGCTGTTCCGCTTCGCCGACATCACCAAGCCCTGGCCGCTGAAGAATCTCGAGAAACTGCCGGGCGGCGCAGGCATCATGGCCGACGACATCGGCGCGGGCGTCTATGCCGGCGTGCTTACCTGGGTGATCGCCGTCCTGCTCGGCACCGCCGGCACCCTGCCCACCCTGTTCGGATAAAGACCATGTTCGACGCCCAGCTGCTCCACGACGCCGCCGAACTGCTCGAACTGTGTCGGCGCGCGCGCCTCAAGCTCGCCACGGCGGAATCGTGCACCGGCGGGCTGATCGCCGGTTGCCTGACCGAGATCGCCGGATCGTCCGACGTGGTCGAACGCGGCTTCGTGACCTACTCGAACGAAGCCAAGAGCGAACTGCTCGGCGTGCCCAAGATGCTGATCAATCTCAAGGGGGCGGTCAGCGAGGAGGTAGCGCGCGCCATGGCCGAGGGCGCGCTGTCGCGCTCGCTCGCCGACCTGACGGTCGCGGTCACAGGCGTGGCCGGCCCTGGCGGCGGGACGAAGGAGAAACCCGTCGGACTCGTCCACTTCGCGTGCGCGGGACGCGGGCGGCCGACCATGGCCCATCACGAGGTCTTTCCCGGCGACCGCGCCGCCGTACGCGACGCGACGGTACAGACCGCGCTCGCCATCCTGCGCAATGCCGTGACCGCCGGGCACGGCTAGGGAGAACCGCATGTCCACGAATGAAATCAACCGCGGGGCGTTCGACAGCCGCGACTTCACCGCGATCTTCGACCACGTCTCGATCGGCGTCGGCGATATCGAGCGCGCCATGACCTTCTATCGGCCGACGCTCGCCACGCTCGGCCTTGTCGTCGTCATGGACAAGGGGTTCGCCGTTGCGTTCGGCAACGGCACCGGCCGCCAGTGGCTGTGGGTCAGCGAGCCCATCGACAAGGCGGCGCCGGTCACGGCCAACAACGGGGCACATTTCGCGTTCCTCGCCGAATCCCGGGCCATGGTACGCGCGTTCTACGAGGCGGCCATGGCGAACGGCGGCCGGGACGACGGCGCGCCGGGGCTCCGTCCCGAATACATCCCGACCTACTACGGCGCCTTCGTTCTGGACCCGGACGGCAACAAGATCGAGGCCGTCTGCCGCAAGGACGAGGACAGCTAGACGGCGACCCGCGCCTGATCATATCTTCGCGATTGCGATCAGCAGACTGCAAGAGTGACGCACGTGGACCCCTCGCCGATATTCCTGGCTGTCGTCGTGGTCGTTGCCCTCGCCGAATTCATCTGGCGGCGCCGGAAAAAACGGCACTACGACGGGCGGGCCGTCCTCGCGACCATCGGCGTCGCCGCAGGCCAGTTCGCGTCGAAATTCGCATTCGCATTTGTCATCGCGTACGTGCTGCTGGCCGTTTACGACATCGCGCCCCTGCAACTGGCACCCGACGATTGGCGCACCTGGTTCCTGGGCTTCTTTGCCGTCGAGTTTGCATACTACTGGCAACATCGGTTCAGCCACACGGTTCGCTGGTTCTGGGCCTCGCATGCGGTCCATCATTCGCCGAACGAGATGGTCCTGCCGGTGGGCCTGCGGCTCAGTTGGACCGGAGGCATATCGGGCGTCTGGCTATTCTTTCTGCCGTTGGCGCTGGCCGGGTTTCACCCGGTCGTTATCGGCACCCTGCTGATCGTCAATCTTCGGTACCAGTAATTCCTGCACACCGAGCATATCGGTCGCCTGGGCCCGATCGAATGGTTCCTGAACACGCCGTCCCATCACCGCGTGCACCACGCGTCGAACAGCTGCTATCTGGACAAGAATTTCGGCGGAATCCTGATCGTGTACGATCGCATCTTCGGGACGTTCGCGGCCGAACGCAGGGATGTAGAGATCACTTACGGCCTGACCAATCCATTGCGTTCGTACAATCCAGTCGTGATCGCGCTCCATGAGTGGATCAACTTGCTTCGCGATCTCAGGTCTGCGTCGAGCGCCTCGGAAATTCGCGCGGCCCTCTTTGGGAAACCGAAACGTACGACGCCAGCGGCTTAGCGGAATCATGTCTTCTGGCGCTGACCAAATGACCAGAGACGTCTAGGCCGCGATCGCCTGCCCGCTAGTCCGATGGCTCCAGCTCGAATCCCTCGTCAAGCCAACCCGTCACGCCGCCGATCATCATCTTCACGGGCCGGCCGAGGCGCGCCAACCGGACCGCAGCCTTGTTCGCGCCATTGCAGTGCGGTCCCGCGCAATAGACGACGAACAACGTCGCGTCGGGGAACGCGGCCATCCGCTCCGCCTTGATATCGCGGTGCGGCAGGCTTTCGGCGCCGGGGACATGGCCGGCCGCGTAGGCGTCCGCCCCGCGTACGTCGAGGAGGACGAAATCGGGCGTGTCGGCCTTGAGGCTTTCGTGCACGTCCCAGCAGTCCGTTTCGAACGCGAGCATGGACTCGAAATGACGCAGCGCGGCGTCAGATGGCGCGGCTTTTGTTTCCGTTACGTGCGAAACCATGTGTATCGAGATCCTGTGTGTCGACGCACGATTTTTGCACGCCAACGCGGGAGCGCGAAAGTTTCCGGGGGATCAGGCGGGCGCCTTCGAGGCTTCGGGAGCCGGTCCGTAGAGATCATCCGCGCGGCGCTCGAAGGCACCCACCATGCGCGTGACCGCTTCGTGGAACAGCGCGCCGATCATGCGTTCGAGAATCTTCGAGCGGAACTCGAACTCGACAAAGAAATCGATCTCGCAGCCACCGTCCGGCAGCGGCACGAAGACCCAGTGGTTCCGCAGAAATCTGAGCGGCCCATCGACATACTCGACATCGATGCGGGCCACATCGTCCGCCGTCGCCGGGCGCAGCGTCACCTCGGACGTGAAGCGTTCGCGCATCAGCTTAAGACCGACGACGAGGTCGGCCCGGACGATCTCGGCGTCCGGTGCCACGTCCGGCGCCGGCTTGCGCTCGCGGATGCGTGCGGCTAGGCACCAGGGCAGGAACTCGGGATAGGCGGCGATATCGCCGACCAGCGCGTAGAGCTGCTCGGGCCGGTGCGGCAGGTTCCGGATTTCCTTGTGAGAAGGCACGCGCGCTTGAAACGGAACCGGGTCGCTACTGGGCCGCGGCCAGCTTCGCCTCGCGTGCGGCGCGCAGCTTCGCGAAGTCGTCACCCGCGTGATAGCTCGAGCGGGTCAGCGGCGTCGCCGAGACGAGCAGGAACCCCTTGCCGCGCGCCATCCTGGCATACCCCTCGAATTCATCGGGAGTGACGAAGCGGTCGATCCTGGCGTGCTTGGGCGTCGGCTGCAGGTACTGGCCGATGGTCAGGAAATCCACGTCTGCGGCGCGCAGATCGTCCATCACCTGTCCCACCTCCTCGCGCGTCTCACCCAGTCCGACCATCAGGCCCGACTTTGTGAAGATGCCAGGCGCGCGCGCCTTGATGTCGCGCAGCAGCGCCAGGCTGGTGAAATAGCGCGAACCGGGCCGGATCGTCGGATAGAGCCGCGGCACCGTCTCGAGGTTGTGGTTGAACACGTCCGGCGGATCGGCGGCGAGCAGGTCGAGCGCGCCATCCTTCTCCTTGAAGTCGGGCGTCAGGATTTCGATGGTCGTGTCCGGCGCGGATGCGCGCAGCCGCCGGACGACTTCACCGAAATGGGCCGCCCCGCCGTCGGCAAGGTCGTCGCGGTCCACAGAGGTCAGCACCACATGCTCCAGCCCCATCGCGCCGACGGCGACCGACACGTTCGTCGGCTCCATCGGGTCCAGCGGTTTGGGCATGCCGGTCGCGACGTTGCAGAAGGCGCAGGCCCGCGTGCAGGTGTCGCCCATGATCATGATGGTGGCGTGCTTCTTGGCCCAGCACTCGCCGATGTTCGGGCACGCCGCCTCCTCGCACACGGTGGCGAGGTTCAGTTCCCGCATCAGCTTGCGGGTCTCGTGATATTCGCGGCTCGTGGGCGCCTTCACCCGGATCCATTCCGGCTTGCGCTGGATCGGGTTGTCGGGCCGGTTGCGCGTCTCGGGATGGCGCAGCGCGGC
>JAYPUG010000009.1:0-6975 GCA_038133965.1 Rhodospirillaceae bacterium
ACCGCCATGAGCGCCGTCAGAATCGCCCTTATGTAATTGGAGATCGTCGCCTTGTTCGCGCCGATGGCGAGGATCGAGGTATTAGTGAAACCCACCGCGACGATCGCCACGGCAATCCCGATCCATGCCATCACCGCCGCAGCCTCCCATGTCACCGGCATGGGCATGAAATAGATCGTTTCCAAGACGTAGATCGGCAGCATGACCGCGAGCGAGAAGACCTGTACCGAGAGGAGTATCTCGGCGGTCGTGAAATCGCCCGGCATTTTTCGCAGCAGAGAGTTGTGCGTCGCGAATCCGATCATCGCCGCCAGCATGATGAGGTCGCCGATGTTGGCCTCGAGTCCGGCAAGAATCGAGAAATCGCCGCGCACGATGATCACGAACACGCCCAGGGTAGCAATCAGCATGCCAAGCGCCTGCACGCGTGTGATCGCCTCGCGGAAAACCAGGAAGGTAATCAGCACCGTTGCGACCGGCTGTGCCGTCGAGACCAGCCCGCCATTGATCGCCGTGGTGAAGTGATAGGCCACATAGACAGACGCGTTACCAAACGGACCCAACGCGATCGCCATCACAAGGAAAAGCTTCCAGCGCCGCCGCAGCACGTCGCGCTTGCGCCAAACCGATCCCCCGACAAAGGGCAGCAGGACCAGGGTGGCGATGGCGAGGCGCCAGAACCCGACGCCCATGGGCGGCATGCTTCCCTGGACGTAGCGCCCTATAATGTGGTTCGACGCAAGGATGAACGCCGCGGCCAGAATGAACGCGTAAGGCCACGCGCCCTGCCGGAAGCGGCTGGGAGCGGTTTCCGTCATGGCCTGTCAGGAGCCGCCGGACGCAGCGCTGCTCGGCCTGCCGCTACTCCGGCTTCGCCGCGATGGTCTCCATCTCCACGACCCATTGCGGGCTGGCGAGCTGGCTGACCACCACCCAGGTCGAGGCAGGAACATGACCGGGTGCGAGATACTTCTCGCGATGCGCTGGGAGATACTGGAGCCCCGTCGGGTCGGTCGAATAGACGTTCAGCCGCACGATGTGTTCAGGCCCGAAACCCGCGTCCGCGAGGACGGCAAGCGTGTTCTGCCAGACCTGGTCATGCTGGGCCTCGAAGCCTTCGGGCACCGTCCCGTCGGGTCGGGTGCCGACCTGCCCGGCCGTAACCAGCCAGCGCGCGTTGGGCGGCACCTCGACCGAATGGCTGTACATGCCGGCGGGAGCGGCGGTGGTGGACGGATTGCGGGTCACGAGCATGTCTTCTCTCCTCCGAATACGGTTGTGTGATCGGGCTGTCGATTTGCCGCCCTCGAATGTGCGCGTCAGGCCAGCTCGACCAGTGCGTCTGCCAGTTCCTGCGGCATCGAATAGAACGGGGAATGATCGGTATCGAGCGTCAGCACACGGTCACAAGGAAGAAGCTCGATCATCTTGCGCTGCATCTCGATCTTGATTGCATTGTCGCGCAGGCATTCGATATAGGCCCGTTTCACCGTGCCGAAGCGCTCCGGCGTCGTTTCCGCCGGCTGCTGGAAAATCTGGACCGCCTGCGGCACCAGCCGCTCCTTCGCGTGCGCGACATCCTCGTCGGTGCACTCGCCATAGAATGTCGGCTGAATGATCTCGTCGGGCAGGGTCACCGAAAGGCCGTCTGCCGAAGGGATCCGGTTCGAGGAAACCACGCTCTCGGTCTCGAGCTGGGCCAGATCGCCACGCGACTGGCCGTTCGCCGGCATTACCGCGGTCAGGTAAACGACCCAGGCGATGTTCTCGGGCAGGCGCTCCGACACCTGCTTGATCGTCATGCCGCCAAGTCTGTGGCCAACGAGTATCACCGGCTCGGGCTGCGCCTCCACGACAGCACAAACATGATCGACATAGGCGTCGAGCGTGACGTCCGCCATCGGCACCTTGTTGTCGCCGTGACCGGGCAGATCGACCGCAATCGCGATGTGTCCGTTCGCCTCCAGCAAGGGAACGACCCGTTCGTAACACCACCCACCATGAAACGCGCCGTGGACCAGGATGTATGTGCTCATGCCGCCTCTCTCTGTCCCTCGCCCCGGACGATCCAGCCGCCGCCGAGTACGCGGTCGCCATCATAGAACACGGCAGCCTGACCCGGCGAGACACCGAACTGCGGCTCCGAGAACTCGACCGTCGCCCCCCCATCAGGTGCGGGAACCAACGTTGCCGCCACGGGATCCATGCTCGACCGGATCCGCACGCTTACGTCCGTGCCGTCCGCCGGAATGTCTTCCCGCCCGAGCCAGTTCACGTCGCGCACGGCAAGGCGCGGTGTCGCCAACGCCGCGCGCGGACCGACGATCACACGCCGGGATTCCGGTTCGAGGCGAACGACATACAGCGCCTCGCCCTCGTCGCCCCGGTCGCGCCGCTCCGCAATGGCGAGCCCGCGTCGCTGTCCGATCGTGTAATGGAGGATCCCTTCATGGGAACCCAGGACTGTGCCGTCCATATGCACGATCTCGCCAGGCTCCGCCGCGCCGGGGCGCAGGCGTTCGACGACGGTTGCGTACTTGCCATCCGGCACGAAACATATGTCCTGACTGTCGGGCTTCTCGGCGATATCCAGACCCAGCCGCCGCGCATGTTCGCGCACCATGTCCTTGGGCATGCCCCCAAGCGGGAAACGCAGAAACGAAAGCTGATCGCGGGTCGTCGCGAACAGGAAGTAGCTTTGGTCCCGCGAGGCATCCACAGCGCGGCGCAATTCCGGCCCGTCAGGGCCTTCGGTCCGGCGGATGTAGTGCCCCGTCGCCAGCGCGTCGGCCCCCAGATCGCGCGCCGTCGTCACGAGGTCACGAAACTTCACCGTCTGATTGCACGCAACGCAGGGGATCGGGGTCTCGCCGCGCACATAGGCATCGGCGAACTGTTCGATCACGTCGTCGCGGAACCGTGACTCGTAGTCCAGTACGTAGTGGGGAAAACCGATGGCATCGGCCACCCGGTGCGCGTCGTAAATATCCTGCCCGGCACAACACGTCTTTGTCCGCGCGGTCGCCGCACCGTGGTCGTAGAGCTGGAGCGTGAGGCCGACCACGTCATAGCCCGCCTCGTACAGGAGGGCCGCCGTGACCGAACTGTCGACGCCGCCCGACATGGCAACGACGATGCGCGTGTCCGCGGCGGGCTTGTCGAAACCCAGGCTGTCGGAAGCGATCTTCATCGCGGGCAATATAGGTGTCGTCCCCCGTTGGGCAAACCTGTCACGAATTCATATCCGGGTTGATCGTATGCGCCCGAAGCATCATGCTTTCCTGAAATGTCCCTGGCTGCACCAGTCCTGTCAGAATGAGAACCCGGACGATATCCGCCGTCCTCGCGGGCTTTGTCGCAACGGCCGCGATCCTGACCTCGACCGGTCTCCAGGCCGATCTGCGCGACGACATGGCCCGCTGCAGCGCCCTTGCGGACGACGCCGAGCGCCTCGCCTGTTTCGACACGATCACCGCGAACGCGCGTGACGAACGCGACGCCGCTGCCGAAGCCGCCGCCGTGGCACTCGCGCGTGAATTCCGATTCGACCGGGGCCTGCAGACCGGGCCAATGTCGTTCCGCATCGAGACGAGCGGCAACCTGATTCGGAGCCGTGCGACAGCCGCGGCGCGCGAGGTCGAAGCCGTTGTCCGGCGGATCGACCGGGCGCTGGGCGGCAGCGACGACTGGCGCATCGCCGTGACGGTCCATGGCGCCAAGGTGACGCTCAGCCGGGGCAATCCCTATACGGGCGCGGAACTGCTCACGCAGGCACTTGCCGGGATGGCGCGCACGGGTCTCGGAGAAGACCGATACACCGTCGAGGTGGGCCGCGAAGCGGAACCCGTATTGTGGGACGACGGCCGCGTCCGTAGCGCGAACGAGAACATCGAGATCGACGTCGTCGGGTTCGGCAACGCGCCCGACCGCTAGGGCCTAGGCGCCCACCGCATCGAGCCCCATCTGCCAGAAATCGGCTTCCAGACGCGTCGCCTGTTCAAAGGTCCGCTCGAGAGATGCGAGCCGCGCCTCTCCGGCCCGAGACTTCCACAGCCGGTCGAGCGTCGCGGCATGCGCGCGCGCAACTCCCTGGTACTCCTCGCCCGCATACATCTCGATCCAGGCGCGATACGGGTTTTCGGGCGCAACGGCTTCCGGCATCTCGCCCAGCCGCGCACCGATTTCTCCATAGCCGATCACGCAGGGTGAGAGCGCCACGTAGAGGTCGAGCAAATCACCCTGCGTGCCCTTCTCGAGCACATAACGGGTGTAGGCCATGGTCTGAGATGCCTCGGGCAGCGATTCCATCGCCCGTTCGTCGAGCCCCCAGCCCGCACAGAACGACACATGCAGCGCCATCTCGGTATCAACGATCGCCGACATCCCGGCGGCCGCATCCCGAATGTCGGCAAGCGTGTCGGCCTTGTAGGCCGCGAGCGCATAGGCACGGGCGAAGTGCACGAGGAACAGGTAGTCCTGCCCCAGATAGTGACGGAACGCCGCCTCAGGCAGGCTTCCATCGGCCAAGGCGCGGACGAACGCGTGGTCCACATACGAGTTCCATGCCGGCGCAGCAGCTTCGCGCAACCGCGCAAACAGCACATGGTCGCCCAGATAGGCCATCAGCCGAGCATCAGGTTGCGCGTCGCACCCGGCAGGCTGACCACGAGCCCGTCGAGTTCTTCGGAGATCACGATCTGGCAACCGAGCCGGGACGTCCGCCGCAGTCCGGGCGCCAGGTCGAGCATGTCCTCTTCGTCTTCGCTCGCCTCGTCGAGCCGTGCATACCAGTCGGAATCGACGATCACGTGACACGTCGAACACGCCATCGCACCCTCGCACGCGCCCTCCACATCGAGGCCGTTGTCCCAAGCAATCTGCAGCAGCGAATGGCCGACAGGCGCGTCCACCTCGTGACGTTTGCCTTCGGCGTCAATGAAGGTCATGCGTGGCATATCGGGGCGCGCCGCCGGGCGCCTAGACGTGGAAGGACTCGCCGCAGCCGCAGGTGCCCTTGGCATTGGGGTTGTCGAAGACGAAACCGGATTCGAACTTGCCTTCGCGGTAGTCCATCGTCGCGCCGATGAGAAACATG
Source organism: Rhodospirillaceae bacterium (assembly GCA_038133965.1). GTDB lineage: Bacteria > Pseudomonadota > Alphaproteobacteria > UBA6615 > UBA6615 > JAYPUG01. The sequence goes on from JAYPUG010000009.1 coordinate 5,096, forward strand.
GTGGCGGCGGGATCGACGAAGACCTTCACCCCCTTGTCCTCGATGACTTCCTCGAACTGGCGGGCTTCCTCCGCGTACTCGACCACGTAGGAGAGCCCCGAGCAGCCACGCGTCGAAAGACCGACACGAAGCCCCACGACACCTGCTTCGGCCCCCGACATGAGAGCCTTCACACGCTCAGCGGCCGCATCTGTCAGCTTGATGATCGGTTCGGGCATTTCATTCACCTCGGCGATCCATATAGGTCACTCGATTCCCAGGGCCAGCTTGGCGTCGTCGGACATCCGGTCGGTGTCCCACGGCGGATCCCAGATCAGGTTGACCTCGACCTCGCCGATCCCCTCCACGTCCGCCACGGCGTTCGCGACCCAGTAGGGGATTTCGCCGGCCACGGGACAAGCGGGCGCCGTCAGCGACATGTCGATCTTCGCGGACCCGTCCGACGTGATCTCGAGATCGTAGATCAGGCCCAGATCGTAGATATTCACCGGAATTTCCGGGTCGTACACCGTCCGCAGCGCCTCGATCGCAGCATCCTTGCCGGCAACGGCAACACCGTCCGCCAGCGGTGCGCCGGCGCGTGCGGTGATCTCCTCGCCCTCGGGGAGCGGTGCATACATTCCGGGGGGAACACCCATTCCATACTCGAAAGACATGACGAGCCGTCCTATTCCGTCGAAATTTCTGATTCGCCCTCGATGGCGGCCACCATCGTGTGCCAGGGCAGGGTCGCGCATTTCACGCGGGTCGGGAAATCGCGCACGCCCGACAGCACGCGCAGCTTGTCCGCATCCTCGTCGAGCGCGGGCGCATCCTCCGCACCGGTACACATCTTGTGGAATGCGTCGAACATGGTCTGGGCCTGATCGACCGAACGCCCCTTGAGGAGCTCGGTCATCATCGATGCGGAGGCCATCGAGATCGCACATCCCTTGCCGACAAACGATGCGTCCGCGATCTTCCCGTCGCCGTCCAGCTTCAGATAGACCACAAGCTGATCGCCGCACAGCGGGTTGTTGCCGCGTGCCTCGTTCGTCGCGTCGTCGCACGCGTGATAGTTCCGCGGGTGCTTCCCGTGATCCAGGATTACCTCCTGGTAGAGCTCTCGCAATTCGTCGCTCATCAGCCAAACAACTCCTGAACCTCTCCCAGCGCACCGACAAGCGCATCGATGTCGGACCGCCGGTTGTAGAGACCGATCGAGGCCCGCACCGTCGCCGGCACGTCCATCCGCTCCATCAGCGGCTGGGCACAATGATGTCCCGCCCGCACGGCCACGCCGGCCCGGTCTATGATCGTCGCAATGTCGTGCGGATGGGCATAGTCCAGCGTGAAGGACACAACGCTCGCCTTGTCCGGCGCCGTACCCACGATCCGCAGCCCATCGACACTCGACAGCTGCTGTGTCGCATAGTTCAGAAGCTCGGCCTCGTGCGCGCCTATGGCGTCCAACCCGATCGAAGTCACATAGTCGATCGCCGCGCCCAGACCGATCGCCTGAGCAATCGCCGGGGTGCCCGCCTCGAACTTGTGCGGCAGTTTTGCCCACGTCGATTTCTCGAACGTCACCGACGAGATCATGTCACCGCCGCCCATGAACGGGGGCATGGCATCCAGCAGCTCTTCGCGCCCGTAGAGCACGCCGATCCCGCTGGGTCCGTAGAGCTTGTGCCCGGAGAAGACATAGAAATCGCAGCCGAGGGCCTGCATATCGACGGGGATGTGGGAGACGGCCTGGCACCCGTCGAGCAGCACCTTCGCCCCCGCCTCGAGGTCGGCCGGCTCGGTGTGCTCGCGGATGTTGTGGCTGATACCGCCGGCGCTGGGCACGAAGATCATCGCTGCCGGGCACATGCGGGCGATGATCTGCGCGTCGTGAC
>JAYPUG010000009.1:6985-17757 GCA_038133965.1 Rhodospirillaceae bacterium
CCTTGCGCGTGATCTCGGCAACCGGAAGGACCGTGCCGAGCACATTCGACATGTGCGCGACGGCAACCAACCTGGTTCGCTCGCCCAGCAGCGCGTCGAATGCCGGCATGATCAGCTCACCGTCGTCGCTCACCGGGGCCACCTTCAGGACGACCCCCTTCTCGTCCCGCAGTTGCTGCCACGGCACGATGTTCGAATGGTGCTCGAGTTCGGTGATCACCACCTCGTCGCCTTCTTCGAGAAACTTCCGACCGAAGCTGTAGGCGACCAGATTGATCGATTCCGTGGCGTTCCGCGTGAAGATGATCTCGTGGGTGTGCGCTGCGTTGATATAGTCGCGGATCGTTTCGCGCGTTCCTTCGTAGCGCGCCGTTACGGCCTCGCTGATCTGGTAGAGCCCGCGGTGCACGTTCGCGTATTCGCGCTCGTACACATCGCGCACCGTATCGACGACCTGGCGCGGTTTCTGCGCGGATGCCGCGCTGTCGAGGAACACCAGCGGCTTGTCGTGCATGGTGCCCGCGAGGATCGGGAAATCCGCGCGCACCGCTTCAACGTCAAAAGCCGGCCGGCCGGCCGATGCGATGTCGGACGACGTCATTGTCCTTCTCCGGTATCGATGTTCGCGGCGAGCCACACGCCGATGCAGGCCGAGTAGTGATCCGCCACCGGCGTGTACGCGACGTCCTCGACCGCTTCCGAAAGGAACGCCTCGATCAGCATCCGCCGCGCCACGGGAGCCGGAATGCCGCGGCTCAACAGATAGAACAGCGCCGTTTCATCCAGCTCGCCCGCAGTTGCGCCATGGCTGCACTTCACGTCATCGGCATAGATCTCGAGTTCCGGCCGCGCGTCGATCTCTGCGTTCGGCGAAAGCAGCAGTGCCCGGCTCAACTGGTGGCCGTCGGTCTTCTGGGCATCGCGCACCACATGCACCTTGCCCTGGAAGACGCCGCGCGCCTTTTCATCGAGCACACCCTTGTACACCTGCCGCGAACGGCAACCGGGTGCCGCATGTTCGACATAGGTCGTGTTGTCGAGCACCTGTTCGCCCGTGCCGAGATAGACACCGTCCAGACGGCATTCGGCATCCGGACCATTGAGAACCACCCGAATCTCGCTCCGCCCGATGGCACCGCCGCGCTGCATGACGAAGCTATCGTATCGGGATCCAGCATCGAGGTGCGCCGCGGTTCCCGAAAGGAACACACGGCCGTTCTCTTCGGCCTGGTCGACGAGGTGGACCAGATGCGCACCCCCGCCGAGCGAAATCTCGGTTACACCGTTCGTGAAGCCCGCGCCGCCAGCAGACGACGAATGGGTCTCGATCAGGTGCGCCTGCGAACCTGCACCCAGCACCACGAGGTGGCGCGGCTGGATCATCGGCCGCCCGTCGGCCCCGCTCGTCAGCGACACGAGGTGGAGCGGACGGTCGAGGACCGTCCCGGCATCCACGATCAGCACAAGCCCGTCGCCCAGAAATCCCGTGTTCAACGCGGCCATGGGCATATCCGGCAGCGGTGCAATCCGTCCCAGCCAGGGCTCAAGGCGTTCGGGGGCTTCCGACAGAAGCGCGGAAAGGCTCGCGACCTCCACCCCGTCGGGAAGACTTGCAATGTCCGAAAGCCCGGGCACGGCGCGGCCATCCGCCATCACAAACCGGTAGGCGTCGAAAGCCGGAACGTCCGGAGGCAGTTCGGCCGGTACAGGTGTCGCAACCGTTAGGCCGAACGCGCCTTCGGAGAGCGCATTCAGGTTCGTGTAGCGCCAGTACTCGTCCGCGCGTTGCGGCAACCCATGCTGGTCATAGGCCGACGCTCCCGCTGCCCGCAGGTCGTCAACCCACGACGTTCCCGCACCGGCAAAGCCGGCCGCGCCGTCGCGCGCCGCATCGAGAAACGGTGTAAGATTTGCGCTGCCGTCCGGCACCGGTCCCTCTCCTAGGCCGCCGCATCGAGGAATTCGGCGTAGCCCTTTTCCTCGAGTTCCAGCGCCAGCTCCTTACCGCCCGACTTCACGATGCGACCGTTCGCCAGCACGTGCACGCGATCCGGCACGATATAATCGAGCAGCCGCTGATAGTGGGTGATCACCAGCATGCCGCGCTCTGCCGAGCGCATCGCGTTGACGCCGTCCGCCACGACCTTGAGTGCGTCGATGTCGAGACCGGAATCGGTCTCGTCGAGGATGGCGAAACGCGGCTCCAGCGCTGCCATTTGCAGGATTTCCATCCGCTTCTTCTCGCCGCCCGAGAAGCCGGCGTTCACCGAGCGCTTGAGCATGTCGTCCGTAATATTGAGTTCGCCCGTGCGTTCGCGGATGTACTTCACGAAATCCATCGGATCGAGCGGTGACCCGCCTTGATGCTTGCGCACGGCGTTCACGGCCGTGCGCAGGAAGTTCATGTTCGTCACGCCAGGTATTTCGACCGGGTACTGGAAGGCCAGAAACAGCCCCTCGCGCGCACGCTCGTCGGGTTCCATGTCGAGCAGGTCCTTGCCCGCGAACCGCACCTCGCCGCCCGTGACCTCGTAGCCGTCACGACCGGTCAGCACATAGGAAAGCGTGCTCTTGCCAGAGCCGTTCGGCCCCATGATCGCGTGGACCTCGCCTGCGTCGATATCGAGATCGAGCCCGTTGACGATGGGTTTGCCATCGACGGTCGCGTGCAGGTTTCGAATTTCAAGCAATGCCATCTCGTTACGTCCTTCTAACCGACGCTGCCTTCGAGGCTGATCCCGACGAGCTTCTGTGCCTCGACGGCGAACTCCATCGGCAATGTCTGCATCACCTCGCGGCAGAACCCGTTGACGATCAGCGCGACCGCCTCCTCGTCGTTCATGCCCCGCTGGCGGCAGTAGAAGAGCTGGTCCTCGCCGATCCGGCTGGTCGTTGCCTCGTGCTCGACCTGTGCCGACGGGTTCCGGCTCTCGATATAGGGAATCGTGTGGGCCCCGCATCGGTCGCCGATAAGAAGGCTGTCACACTGGGTGTAGTTCCGCGCGCCATCCGCGCCACGCTGCATGCGCACCAGCCCGCGGTAGGTCTGGTCCGCCTTGCCGGCCGATATACCCTTCGAAATGATCCGCGAACGGGTGTTCTTGCCGATATGGATCATCTTGGTGCCCGTATCGGCGAGCTGGGCGTTGTTGGTGATTGCGACCGAGTAGAACTCGCCCACAGAATTGTCGCCCTGCAGGATGCAGCTCGGATATTTCCAGGTGATCGCGGACCCCGTCTCGACCTGGGTCCAGGATACCTTCGAGTTCCGCCCCCGGCATGCCGCGCGCTTGGTGACGAAGTTGTAGATACCGCCCTTGCCGTCCTCGTCGCCCGGATACCAGTTCTGCACCGTCGAGTACTTGATCTCGGCATCGTCGAGCGCCACCAGTTCGACCACCGCGGCGTGGAGCTGATGCTCGTCGCGCTGGGGCGCGGTGCAGCCTTCGAGATAGCTCACATAGGAACCCTCGTCGGCGATGATCAGGGTGCGCTCGAACTGGCCCGTGTTCTCGGCGTTGATGCGGAAATAGGTCGAAAGCTCCATCGGGCAATGAACGCCCTTGGGGATATAGACGAAGGAACCGTCGGTGAAGACCGCGGAATTGAGGGTCGCGAAATAGTTGTCCGAGTACGGCACGACCGAGCCGATATACGTGCGCACAAGATCGGGATGGTCGCGCAGCGCCTCGGAGATCGAGCAGAAGATAATGCCCTTCTCCTCAAGTTTCTTCTTGTAGGTTGTCGCCACCGAAACGCTGTCGAATACGGCATCCACGGCCACAGCCGGCGCTCCTTCCACGCCGGCGAGAACTTCCTGTTCGCGCAGCGGGATTCCGAGCTTCTCGTATGTCTCGAGCAGCTTCGGATCGACCTCGTCGAGGGATTTCGGCTTCTCCGTCGTCTTCGGTGCGGCGTAGTAGTAGGAGTCCTGATAGTCGATCGGCGGGTATTTCGGTTTCTGCCATTCCGGCTCGTCCATGGTGAGCCAGTGGGCATAGGCCTTGAGCCGCCATTCAAGCATCCATTCCGGCTCCTCCTTCTTGGCGGAGATCAGCCGGATGATGTCCTCGTTCAACCCCTTGGGCGCCAGGTCGATGTCGATGTCGGTGACGAACCCGTACTTGTACTGTTCGCCGATCGATCGGACCTGTTCCACGGCATCTGCGTTGGCAGCCATTACGTTCTTCTCTTCCTATTCCGCGGCGCGGGCCGAACCGCCCGCGCGTTGAGCCTCGACGGCGTCGGCAATCATGTCGGCCGCGGCGACAATGTCCGTTTCGGTCGTGAAGCGGCCGAACCCGATCCGCACCGACGCACCAGCATCTTCATCGCCAAGCCCAAGCGCACGCAGCACGTAAGACGGTTCGACCGATGCGGATGTGCACGCAGACCCCGTCGAGATTGCGACTTCGGGCAATTCGCCCATGAGCGCCTCGGCATCGATCCCCGGGAACCCGAGACTAAGGTTGCCCGGAACCCGGCGTTCCATGCTGCCGTTTACGAAAAGGTCCGGCAGACGCGATTGAAGCCGTTCGAGCATGTCGGCGCGCAGACCCGAAAGACGTTCGCCTTCTGCCTGCAACTCGCTCTGCGCGATCGCTGCGGCCTCGCCCAGCGCAACGACAAGAGGCACGGCGAGCGTACCGGACCGCAAACCGCGCTCCTGGCCGCCACCGCTGATCTCGGCCAGCAGGCGCGCACGCGGACGACGCCGGACGAACAGCGCACCGACACCCTTGGGCGCATACATTTTGTGGCCGGAAACACTCAGCAGATCGATGTTCATCGCCTCGACATCGATATCGATCTTGCCCGCGGCCTGTGCTGCATCGGTGTGGAACAGCACGCTGCGATCGCGGCACAACGCGCCGATCTCGGCCAGGGGCTGAATCACGCCGATCTCATTGTTGACCGCCATGATCGACACCAGAACCGTATCGTCGCGGATCGCTTCGGCGAGCCTGGACACCTCGATCAGACCGTCGGACCCGACTTCCAGGAGCGTGACCTGCGCACCTTCGTCCGCCATTGCGGTGCAGGATTCCAGCACGCACTTGTGCTCCGTCACCGCGCTCACGATGTGGCTCCCACGGCCGTGGCGCAGTGCAAATCGCACCGCGCCCTTGATGGCGAGGTTGTTCGATTCCGTGGCACCCGATGTGAAGACGACCTCGCGCGCCTCGGCACCGATCAGCGACGCAACCCGGACGCGGGCACGATCGACCGCCTCGGCCGCCGGGCGCCCCCAAGCGTGCTGTTCGGAGTGCGCGTTGCCAAAGGTCTCTGAAAACCAGGGCATCATCGCGTCGAGGACGCGCGGATCGACAGGTGTCGTCGCCTGATGATCGAGATAGATCGCGGTCGGCGCCCCGGTCATGCGACAGACCTCCGCGCCTGCTCCGCCGCGTCATCCGCCCGCACCATGCGGCTCCAGGCATCGACGAACCGGTCGATATCGTCCTGCGATGTCGTCCAGCCCAGCGAAATGCGGATCGCGTTGCGCGCACCATCGGGCCCAAGCCCCATCGCCTCAAGCACATGGCTCGGGGTCACCTTCCCGCTCGAACAGGCCGACCCGGCACTGACGGCAACCCCCGCTAGATCGAGCGCCATCACCTGGAACTCGCCGGAAAGATGTGGAATGCCAACGCAGCTCGTGTTTGCGAGTCGCGGTGCACCGGCCCCGTAAACGACGGCTTCGGGAGCGCATTGCTGCAGCCGCGCTTCCAGATCGTCACGCATCCGCCCCAGTACAGCCATATCGGAAAGCGCTGCGCCTGCGGCTCTCGCCGCTGCGCCGAAGCCTGCGATAGCGGGAACATTCTCGGTACCCGGACGGCGGCGGCGCTCCTGTCCGCCGCCCCGCAGGAGCGGTTCGAGGTCGAGACCGTCGCGCACAAGAAGCGCGCCGACGCCGTGCGGCCCGCCGAGCTTGTGCGCCGATACGGTCAACATGTCAGCGCCGAGATCCGGCATCGAAACCGCCACCTTTCCGGCGGCCTGGACGGCGTCGCAGTGCAGGAGCGCGCCGCGCCCATGAACAATCTCCGCGATTTCGGCGATCGGCTGGATCACGCCCGTCTCGTTGTTGGCGAGCATGACGGAGACCAGCAAGGCACCGTCTTCGAGTACCTCTTCGACAGATTCAGGCGAAACCCGCCCATCGCGATCGACAGGGATGTGATCCGCATCCGGGCGCGCATCCAGCACGGAGGCGTGCTCGACCGCCGACACGGCGACCTTTCCCGGAACCGATCGAAGCGCCCAGTTGTTCGCTTCCGTGCCACCCGACGTGAACACGACGTTCGCCGGTGCAGCCGAAAGCAATTCCGCCACAGATTCCCGGGCATCATCGACCCTGCGTCGCGCGAGCCGGCCGAACCGATGAACCGACGACGCGTTCCCGCAATGCGCCAGCGCGTCGGCTACGGCAGCAGCCGCCTCGGGCCGAACCGGTGTGGTCGCATTGTGGTCGAGATAGGTGTCCACCTTGCCCGCCATCCCTACTCGGCCGCCACGCCCGGCACATCGCCGTGCGCACCGGGCATTCCCTGGCCGGGGTAAATCTTCCCGTCGCAGACATCAGCCAGCGACACCGAGTTTAGATAGATCTGGATCTGGTGACCCAACTCCTCCCACAGATCATGCGTCATGCAGCGGGTGCTCTTGCGGATGCAGCCCACGGCGCTTCCCGGCGTGCAGCCTGTCGTGCGAATGGTTTCGTCCACGGCGAGGATGACATTCGCTACGCGGATATCCTCTGCGGGATAGGCCAAACGGTACCCACCACCGGGACCACGGACGCTGTTGACCAGCCCGGCACGGCGCAGCTTCGAGAAGAGCTGCTCAAGATAGGACAGCGAAATCTCCTGGCGGTCTGCGACCTCGGACAGCGTCACAGGCGCATCGGCGCCGTACTGTGCGAGATCGACCAACGCCATGACCGCATAGCGTCCCTTGCTGCTGAGTTTCACGTTGCGCTCCCTATCCGATAGACCGTGACCGCGTCAGTTCGACGGCGCAGTCTGGTCAGTCTCGTCGTCGGCACCCGACCGACGAGCAGCGGCACGAATTTCGACGAGTTCCTCGAGTTCACGCTCGAGTTCCTGTACCCGCACACGCAAGGTGCTGATTTCATCGAGCATCGCGCCAATGGCCTTCTCGTCAGGATCCGGGATATCGCCCGTCGGCGTGCCATACGCGGTGAAGGTGTCCGGTGAACAGCCCGAAGACGCCACAGGCTGCGCGGGAATGCCCACGACAGTGCAATTCTCGGGCACGTCCTTGACGACGACGGCGTTCGCACCCACTCGCGCGTTCCGCCCCACCGTGATCGGCCCCAGCACCTGGGCCCCCGAACCGACGATGGCGCCATCCTCGATCGTGGGATGCCGCTTGATGTTCTTCTGTGCTTCACTGTCCACCGAGGGTGCTATCCCGCCCAGCGTTGACCCGTGATAGAGCGTGACGTTGTTACCGATTTCCGCGGTCTCTCCGATGACGACGCCGGTTGCATGATCGATGACCAGCCGCGCGCCGATCCGGGCACCCGGGTGGATATCGACGCCCGTGAAGAACCGCCCGATATTGTTGACGAACCGTGCCGCGATCACGAGCCGGTGGTTCCAGAGCCAGTGTGCCAGCCGGTGCCACACGATCGCATGGAAACCCGGATAGCTTACAAAGACCATGAACCTGGAGTTCGCGGCAGGGTCGCGCTCCATGTAGGCGTCCAGGTCGTCGAAGAGATGCTTGAAGATCATATCGACCTTTATGATATAGAGCGCTCTGCATCGCGCTTCTCGCCGCATCGGCCACTACGAAAATGGCCGCGTGGGCGGGATATAAGATGCCCGAGTAAACTGGTCAAGTATTCGGCGGAACTCCACGGATTTCCGCTCCCGAATGGCCTGAAATTCATTCACGACCGTCCGCGCGATCGCAGCGGGCGACACAGGAAAACGCAATGCCTGAAGTGATTATCAACGGACCCGAAGGCCGTCTCGAGGGACGCTACTACCCCGCCAAGACCGCCAACGCGCCGATCGCCCTGCTGCTTCATCCCCACCCGCAGCACGGCGGCACCATGAACAACAAGGTGGTGTACCAGCTCTACCAGATGTTCGTGCGCAAGGGCTTCGCGACGCTCAGGTTCAACTTCCGCGGCGTGGGGCGCAGCCAGGGCAGCTTCGATCGCGGCGAAGGCGAACTGTCCGATGCAGCCTCCGCACTCGACTGGCTCCAGAGCCAGAACCAGGATGCGCCGATGTGCTGGATCGGCGGGTTCTCGTTCGGCGCCTGGATCGGCATGCAGCTTCTGATGCGCCGGCCCGAAATCACGGGTTTCGTCACGGTATCGCCGCCCGCGAACATGTACGACTTTTCCTTCCTCGCGCCTTGCCCGGCTTCGGGCCTGATCACCCACGGCGATAAGGACGACATCGTCCCTCATGAATCCGTCAGCGACCTCATCGCAAAGCTGGCGAAGCAGAAGGACGTCATCATCGACTTCCAGGTGCTGAAGGGAGCCACCCACTTCTACAACGAGCACCTCGACGAGCTGGAACAGACCGTGAGCGGTTATCTGGACCGCCGGAGAGCTGAAATCGCGGCCGAGATCGCCGCGGAACAGGCGGCCGACGAGGAAGACGAGGAAAGCGCCTAGGTCTAGCCTCCGGCGAACAGACGCCCACCAGCACACGGGACGGGTACCCCGGTCGTTGACGGACCGCTCAGCGGCAGCCCGTCCAAGCTCCGCACGGCCAGGTAGGCGAACGCCTGCGCCTCCAGCGCATCCCCATCGACGCCGATCGCCTCGACCGGCAAGATGTCGCCACTCAGCCGTTCGGCAAGCATGGCCATCAGGGTCGTGTTCTTCCGCCCTCCGCCTGTTACCAGCCATTGCTCCGGTGCCGCCGGCAGAAACGGCACCGCGCGGGCACAAGCCTCCGCGGTAAATGCCGTCAGGGTCGCGGCACCGTCTGCATCCGAAAGCCCGCTGGCGGCGGAGACATCGAACGCATTGCGGTCGAGCGATTTCGGGGCCGGCGCCACGAAGTACGGATTGTCCATAAGTATCGACAAAACACGGTCGTCCACCGTGCCGGACGCCGCAAGCGCTCCGCCCGCGTCAAACGAATTACCGAGCCTGTTTGCCATCCAGTCGTCGATGAGTGCGCAACCCGGGCCCGTATCGAACGCCAGCAGGCAGCGGAAAACATCATCGGCCGCCGGATTCACGTCCGCCGCAATCCAGGTCAGGTTCCCCACACCTCCCAGGTTGAGGAAACAAACCGTGCGTGCGGCGGGGGCGAGCACGGCATGATACAGGGGCGCGAACGGCGCGCCCTGCCCGCCTGCTGCGACATCGGCGGACCGGAAATCGCCGACCACATCGATGGACAGTCGCTCGGCAAGCGCTCCGCCGTCTCCCATCTGCAGGGTGCGGCCGTTTGCCGGGTCATGGTCAAGCGTATGTCCGTGAAACCCGACCACCGTAACGCCGCCCGCGGAAACACCGGCTTCCGATAGAAGTAGCCGAACCAGGTCTGAGCATCGCTCCGTGAAGTCGCGCTCCAGATCTGCGGGTGCCGCAGCTGCACCCAGTGCCGCCCGAAGTCGGGCGCGGAAATCGTCATCGTAGGACTGCGAAACAAAGGCCAGCGGTTCAACGAAAGAACGGCCATCGGTCCGAACCAATGCCGCGTCGATCCCGTCCATCGACGTACCGCTCATGAGTCCGACGGCCAGTCGGATATCGGCCAGAGGCATCTGCATCTTCCTCGACGATCCGGGCCGAGATATACACCCGGCACGAACAGATGTGTTAGTTAGCGCCTCGGCGCACCCGGATCACGCTCATGGCCGCATACAAATCAGAATTCCTCAACACGCTCGCATCGCGCGGCTACCTGCATCAGTGCACGGACATCGAGGCGCTGGACGCGCGCGCGGCCGACGGCACGATCACGGCCTATGTGGGCTACGACGCGACGGCCGACAGCCTGCATATCGGCAATCTCGTCTCGATCATGATGCTGCACTGGCTGCAGCAGACGGGACACAGGCCGATCGTGCTCATGGGCGGCGGCACGACCAAGGTGGGAGACCCGTCCGGCAAGGACGAGACCCGTCAGCTTCTTACCGACGAGGCCATCGCGGCGAACATCGCCTCGATCCGCACGACGTTCGACCGGTTCGTCGACTTCGGCGGCGGCAGCGACGGCGCCATCCTGGTCAACAACGCCGAGTGGCTCGACGAACTGGCCTACATCCCTCTCCTGCGCGATATCGGGCGCCACTTCACGATCAACCGGATGCTGACTTTCGATTCTGTGAAACTGCGTCTGGATCGCGAGCAGCCCCTGACGTTCCTGGAATTCAACTACATGATCCTCCAGGCCTATGACTTCGTGGAACTTGCCAAGCGCCACGATTGCGTCTTGCAGATGGGCGGCTCGGACCAGTGGGGAAACATCGTCAACGGCATCGACCTCGGACGGCGGGTTGCCGAACGAGAGCTGTTCGGTCTGACGACCCCGCTGATCACCACCGCGTCCGGCGCGAAGATGGGCAAGACTGCGGCGGGTGCCGTCTGGCTCAAGTCCGAACGGTTCTCGCCCTACGATTACTGGCAGTTCTGGCGCAACACCGAGGATGCCGATGTGGGGCGCTTCCTGCGCCTGTTTACCGATCTTCCGCTCGACGAGATTTCACGTCTGGAGGCGCTCGAGGGTTCGGAAATCAATGAAGCCAAGAAGGTCCTGGCC
>JAYPUG010000010.1:0-11734 GCA_038133965.1 Rhodospirillaceae bacterium
ACCAGAGCCAGCTGGGAACCAGTATCGCTGATTGCGCATGCTTCGCTGTGACCATCGGCGGTCAGGCTTTCAGTGAGTTGCTGCTGGCCGCAGACAACGAGCGTATGTCGTCAGCGCAAGGGGCGGACGGCGACACGGTGGTGCCCGATCTGCTGTCCACCATGATTCCCGTTCGAGTCACCTCACAGGAGTTGTCCGCGGAGCCGAGCGTGCTGGAAATCATGACCGACGTGTCCCCGCTGGTCGATGAGATCGCCGCGACGAGACGGAAGGTCGCCTTTGATGTCGGAATGCCGCTTGCGCTTCTCTATCTTATCATGGTTGCGACTGTCGTCGTCGGTCATGCAGCGATCCGGCGGCGTGACCGCCGTGCTGCCCGGCTGGCCGTCCGCGCCGCGGAAAGCGAGGCCGCGAGCGACGCGAAGTCCGAGTTCCTGTCGTTGATGAGTCACGAGTTGCGCACGCCGCTGAACGCGATCATCGGGTTCGCGCACCTCATTCGCAACAACGCACCCGACGCAAGCGAGGAAGCGTCTTTCGCTGGCGCGATCGAGAGCAGCGGTCAGCATATGCTTCAACTGATCGCAAACATCCTTGACATGACCGCCATTGAACTCGGCGAGTACGAACTGACTCGCGAGATGCTGGACGTCGGCGACGTGATGCGTGTGGCCGCCGACAACATGCGGAACGCGTTTGACGAACGCCTTGTCTTGCTCGACGTGCTCGAGGGTTCCACCCCCGAGCCCGTATTGGGCGACAGTCACCGGCTACGCCAGGTGCTCGAGGGATTGTTGGGGAACGCAGCGCGGCTCACACCGGCGGGCGGGACCGTCACGGTCCGGTGTGGTCAGGTGTCGGGGATGCACGCCTATGTTCGCATCACCGACAGTGGCGTGGGCATGACGCGCGAGGAAATCGAACGGGCACGGTTGCCGTTCACGAAGGAATGGGACGGCTCTGAACGGGACGCCGCCGGCCCGGGTATCGGTTTCTCGATTGCCGACAGGATCGTGACGCGTCTGGGCGGCGATATATCGATCGAAAGCGCGGTCGGCAGCGGTACGACGATCACCGTACGCCTGCCTGTGCACCGGGAAGCGCCAGTGAGCGAAGCCGGTCTGGACGAGGTGCGCGCCGCCTAGCGCGCGCATGAGGACCTCTGCGACCGGGCCATCGCCGTCTGAGACTGCCCGGGGTCAACCGCCGCATTGCCGCGCTTCCGCGCCGGTGATAGCTTCCGCGCCGATTCAAGGTCCCGAACCGGCGGAATTCCATGGCGCTCGATACCGATACCGTTCGTCGCATCGCCCGGCTGGCGCGCATTCGCGTGGATGACGCGCAGCTGGCGCCGCTCGCCGACGAACTGAACAACATCCTTGGCTGGATCGAACAGCTCGATGAGGTCGACACCGACGGCGTCGAGCCCATGACCAGCGTGGTCGAGATGGTCCAGCGGCTGCGCGCCGACGCGGTGAACGACGGCGGCATCGCCGACGACGTACTGGCGAATGCGCCCGACGCCGCCGACGGCTTCTACACCGTGCCCAAGGTGGTCGAATAATGGCCGATCTGACGGACCTGACGATCGCACAGGCCGGGCAGGGGCTCGCCGCCGGCGACTTCACCGCCCGCGAGCTGACCGATGCCTACGTCTCGGCAATGGAGGGCGCGCGCGGCCTGAACGCCTATATCGAGGAGACGCCCGATCGGGCGCGTGATATGGCCGATGCGTCGGACGCGCGCCGGGCAGCCGGGGACGCGGCGGGGCTGCTCGACGGCATCCCGCTGGCGATCAAGGACCTGTTTTGCAACGAGGGCGCGCTCTCGACGGCGGGCAGCCACATCCTCGACGGCTTCCGCCCGACCTACGAGAGCACGGTTACCCGCAACCTGTGGGACGCGGGCGCGGTGATGCTGGGGAAGGTGAACATGGACGAGTTCGCCATGGGCTCGGCCAACGTGACCAGCCATTACGGGCCGTCGATCAACCCGTGGAAGGCCGCGTCCGGCGACAATGCCGGCAAGGACCTGGTGCCCGGCGGCTCCTCCGGCGGTTCGGCCGCCGCTGTGGCGGCGCGGATCGCAGCGGGGGCGACGGGGACGGACACCGGCGGCTCGATCCGCCAGCCCGGCGCGTTCTGCGGCATCGTCGGCCTCAAGCCGACCTACGGGCGCTGCTCGCGCTGGGGCATCATCGCGTTCGCCAGTTCGCTGGACCAGGCGGGGCCCATCGCGCGGACGGTCGAGGATGCGGCGCTGATGCTCGGCGCGATGGCGGGCTACGACCCGAAGGATTCCACCAGTGTCGATACCCCTGTGCCGGACTATGCCGCAGCGCTGACGGGCGATATCCGGGGCCTGCGCGTGGGCGTGCCGGCCGAATACCGGATGGAGGGGACACCCCCGGAAATCGAAAAACTCTGGCAGACCGGCATCGAATGGCTGCGCGACGCGGGTGCCGAGATCGTCGATATCTCGCTGCCCCACACCAAGTACGCGCTGCCGGCCTACTACATCGTGGCGCCGGCCGAGGCCTCGTCGAACCTCGCGCGCTATGACGGCGTGCGTTACGGCCTGCGGGTCGAGGGCGAGGACCTGACCGACACCTACGAACGCACGCGCGCCGAGGGGTTCGGGGCCGAGGTCCAGCGCCGGGTGATGATCGGCACCTACGTGCTGTCGGCGGGCTACTACGACGCCTACTATTTGAAGGCCCAGCGGGTGCGCACGCGCATCGCGGAAGACTTCAGGGCGGCGTGGGAGAGCTGCGACGTCATCCTGACACCGACCACGCCCAGCGCGGCGTTTGCCATCGGCGAGAAGATGGACGACCCCATCGCCATGTACCTGAACGACATCTTCACCGTGCCCGCCTCGATGGCGGGGCTGCCGGCGATCTCGGTGCCCGCGGGCCTTTCGGGCGAGGGGCTGCCGCTGGGCCTGCACCTGATCGGCCCGGCCTTCGACGAGGAAACGGTGCTTCGCACGGCGGGCGTGCTGGAAGCCGCCGCCGGCTTCGACGCCCGGCCGTGACGAATATCGAACCTCATGCTTCGAGACGACCGCTAACGCGGTCTCCTCAGCATGAGGCTGTGAAATCTCCTCACCCTGAGGAGCTCGCCGGAGCCTTTGGCGAAGGCGTGGCGCCTCGAAGGGTGGGGGATGAGGTAGGATAGCGACATGAGCGACGCGACCGACACCACGCCCGATACCGGCGACGACGCGATTCCCGGCCACCTCGCCGGGCACATCACCTCGCGCATCGGCCACAACTCCGACGACCTGATCGAGGGCGAGACGGGGCCGTGGGAGGTGATCGTAGGCATGGAGGTGCATGCCCAGGTGGTCTCGGAATCCAAGCTCTTCTCGGGTGCGGCGACGGAATTCGGCGGCGCGCCGAACAGCCAGGTGAGCCTGGTCGATGCGGCCATGCCCGGCATGCTGCCGGTGCTGAACATCGCGGCGGTGCGCCAGGCCGTGCGCACGGGCCTCGGGCTGGAGGCGCAGATCAACCTGCGCTCGGTCTTCGACCGCAAGAACTACTTCTATCCCGACCTGCCGCAGGGCTATCAGATCAGCCAGTTCTCCGACCCGATCGTGGGCGAGGGGCGCGTGGCGGTGGATCTGGAGGACGGCGAGAGCTTCGAGGTGGGGATCGTGCGCATCCACCTGGAACAGGACGCCGGGAAGTCGATCCACGACCGCCACCCCGACAGGACCTATATCGACCTCAACCGTTCCGGCGTCGCGCTGATGGAGATCGTCTCCAAGCCCGACATCCGCTCGGCAGCCGAGGCGGCGGCGTATCTCTCGAAGCTGCGCTCGATCCTGCGTTATCTCGGCACGTGTGACGGCAACATGCAGGAGGGTTCTCTGCGTGCCGATGTGAACGTCTCGGTGCGCCGGCCGGGCGAGGAGCTGGGCACGCGCTGCGAGATCAAGAACGTCAACTCGATCCGTTTCGTGCGCCAGGCCGTGGATCACGAGGCGCGGCGCCAGATCGAGATCCTGGAAGAGGGCGGCGAGATCGAGCAGGAGACCCGCCTGTTCGACCCGGACCGGGGGGAGACCCGCTCGATGCGCTCCAAGGAGGAGGCGCACGATTATCGCTACTTCCCCGATCCCGACCTGCTGCCGGTCGAGCTCGACCAGGCCTTCGTCGACGAGATCGCGGCCAGCCTGCCCGAGTTGCCCGATGCCAAGGCGGCGCGCTTCGCTGCCGACTACGGCCTGTCGGACTACGATGCGGGTATCCTCGTCGCCGAGCGCGAGACGGCGGAGTTCTACGAGGCGGTGGTGGACCCGCAGGGCGCGAAACGCGACCCGAAGATCGCGGCCAACTGGATCACGGGCGATTTCTTCCGCCGGCTCAACGCCGACGATCTGGAGATTGCCGACAGCCCGGTCAGCGCCGCCCAGCTCGGCGGGCTGATCGACCTGATCGCCGATGGCACGATATCTGGCAAGATCGCCAAGGACGTGTTCGACGAGATGTTCGACAGCGGCACCGATGCCGCCGGGATCGTCGAGGCGAAGGGGCTGAAGCAGATCTCGGACTCAGGCGAGATCTCCGCCATTGTGAATCAGATCATCGAAGAGAACCCCGAGCAGGCCGACCAGTACCGCGGTGGTAACACCAAGGTCGCGGGCTGGTTCACCGGCCAGGTGATGAAGGCGACCCAGGGCAAGGCGAACCCGCAGATGGTCAACCAGCTGCTGCAGGAGAAACTGGGCGGGTGAACCAGCACTCGTCCGTGTCTCCATTTCTCGTCATGCGCGGGCTCGACCCGCGCATCTCTGTCAATATCCAGGAAGAGTTGCCCGGATCAAGTCCGGGCATGACGTCGTAGGGGTCGGGTATGACCATCGTCCTTTCCATCGTTCTGCCCATCTTCGGGCTGATTGCGCTCGGCGTCGTCGGCGGCAAGACACGGCTGTTTCCCGAGGCCGCGGCCAAGGCGCTGTCGAACTTCGTGCTCTACGTGGCTGTGCCGGCGCTGATGTTCCGCACCATCCAGCGGGTCGGTTCGTTCGACGCCTTCAACCCCGATGTGGGCTTCGCCTATTACGGCGCGTCGTTCCTTGTCGTGGCGGGGGCGCTCGCCTTCGGGCGCGGCGCGTTCGGGCTTTCGGGCGGGGAGCGCGCCTCGTTTGCGATGGGCTCGATGTTCTCGAATACCGGGCTGGTCGGCATCCCGCTGGTCTTCGCCACCTGGGGCGACGAGGGCATGGTGCCGCTAATGGTGATCATCAGCTTTCATTCGCTGGTGTTCGTCACATTCTTCTTCGTGCTCCACGACATGGCGAAGAGTGGGGCGGTGGGCTGGGCCAACGCGGGCCGGGCCGCGGTCCACGCCATCGTCACCAACCCGGTGGTAGTCTCCATCGTCGTGGGCTTCGCGTGGCTGGCCGGCGGGCTGGAACTGCCCGGGTTCGTCGCGACGATCATCGCCATGCTTGGCGACGCGGCGATCCCCGCCGCGCTGTTCGCGCTGGGGGTCGCGCTGGCCCAGTTCCCGGTGGCGGGCAACCTGATGCAGGCGAGCGTGATGTCGGCGGTGAAGCTGGTGATCCACCCGATTGTTGTCTTCGCGGTGGCGAACTGGGTGTTCGCGCTGACGCCGCTGGAGGTCGCGGTGGTCACCCTTTCTGCGGGGCTGCCGGGCGGGCTGATGATCTACATCGTCGCCCAGTCCTACGGGGTCTATGTCGCGCGCGCGGCGTCCTCGCTGGTGATTGGCACGGCGGGGGCGGTGGTGACGGTCTCTGCGCTGCTCGCCTGGATGGCTTGACCCCACGAAATGGTGACTTACATCTCTCCGTCCATACGGTAGCGTATGGTGCAAGTGGTGCCGCACTGCCGGCCCGTAACGAGAGAGGAAACGAACATGATCGGTGTTATCGGGGCCACGGGCTCCACCGGCCGCGCGCTTGTCGCGGCGTTGAAGGAGAAGGGCGCGGATTTCCGCTGCCTGGTGCGTGATACGGCGGCCGCGGCCGAGAAGCTGGGCGACGACGTGGCACTGGTACAGGCCGACCTGGCCGATGCCGCCAGCATCGAGGCGGGGCTCGCGGGCTGCGACAAGCTGTTCCTGCTGTCGGGCCACAGCCCGGTGATGGTCGAGCAGCAGATGAACGCCGTGAACGCGGCCAGGGCCGCCGGCGTTTCGCACATCGTCAAGCTGTCGGGCGGCTCGTTCATCATCAAGGAAGAGACGCCGTCGAAAATCGGCCACGGCCACTGGCAGATCGAACAGGCGATCCGCGAGAGCGGGCTCGACTGGACGTTCCTGCGCCCCGGCTTCTTCATGCAGAACTTCCTGAAAATGGCCGAGATGATCAAGGGCATGGGCAAGGTGATGATGCCGCTGCCGGGCGACGTGAAGCTGGGCATGATCGACGTGCGTGACACTGCGGACGTGGCTGCTGCCGTCCTGACCGGTGACGGCCATGCGGGCCATGTCTATGAACTGTCCGGTCCGGACGTGACGCCCGCCGAGGCCATCGCGGCGATCGGTGCCGAGATCGGCAGGGAGGTCGCCTTCGTTCAGGTGCCCATGGAGGGCGCGGTCGGAGCGATGAAGGAGCGCGGCATGCCCGAATGGCTGATCGACCATCAGTCCACCCTGATGGGCATGGCGGCCGAAGGAAACATGGCGGCCTACGGAAACGACCTGATCGCGCAGCTTTCCGGGCACGCGCCGCGCACGCCCGCGGACTTTGCCAGCGCGCATGCCGCTGCGTTCAAGGCGTAGCGCAAACAGGACTTCGGGCGGGACCCCGGGGGCCGTGTGTCCCGGGCATCTCCCCTTCGCCGCGCCGCTGTGACATATTGCGCCGCAAATCCGAACGAGAGCCTTTCAGGGAGAACAGGACCATGTCCGTCAGCTATCCGAACATCGAACTGCACGTCGCCGGCACGTGGCGGCCCGCGCTGGGCGGCGAGACGCTCGACGTCGTGAATCCGGCGACCGAGGACGCCATCGGCACCGTCGCGCATGCGCGCCAGGCCGACCTGGACGAGGCGCTGGAGGCGGCGGAGAAGGGCTTCCGCGAGTGGAAGCAGGTCTCGGCCTTCGACCGGTACAAGCTGATGCGCAAGGCCGCCGACCTGGTGCGCGAGCGTGCCGACGACATCGCCACGATGATGGTGATGGAGCAGGGCAAGCCGATGTTCGAGGCGAAGATCGAGACCCTGTTCGGCGCCGACATCATCGACTGGTTTGCCGAAGAGGCGCGCCGCACCTATGGCAGCGTCATCCCCGCGCGCATGGGCGGCGTCACCCAGATGATCGTCAAGGAGCCGGTCGGCCCGGTCGCGGCGTTCACGCCGTGGAACTTCCCGATCAACCAGGCCGTGCGCAAGCTGTCGGGCGCGGTCGCGGCGGGCTGCTCGATCATCCTGAAGGGCCCGGAGGAGACGCCGGCAAGCTGCGCCGAGCTGGTGCGCTGCTTCGTCGATGCGGGCCTGCCCGACGGGGTGGTGAACCTGGTCTATGGCATCCCGGCCGAGATCTCGGAATACCTGATCCCGCACCGGACGATCCGCAAGATCACCTTCACGGGCTCGACCGCGGTGGGCAAGCAGCTGGCGGCCCTGGCCGGCGCCCACATGAAGCGCGTGACCATGGAGCTGGGCGGGCACTCGCCGGCGATCGTCTTCGAGGACGCCGACGTCGAGACTGCGCTGAAGGTGCTGACGGCCAACAAGTTCCGCAACGCCGGCCAGGTCTGCGTCTCGCCGACGCGCTTTCTCGTCCACGAGAAGCACTACAAGCGCTTCGTCGAGGGCTTCACCGAGATGGCCTCGACCCTGCCGGTGGGTGACGGGCTCGACCCCGACACCAAGATGGGCCCGCTGGCCCACGACCGCCGGATCGACGCCATCGAGGGCTTCGTCGCCGACGCCGTCGGAAAGGGCGCCACGGTGCACACGGGCGGCCAGCGCAAGGGCAACAAGGGCTATTTCTACGAGCCGACGGTGATGACCGACGTGCCGCTGGACGCGCGGATCATGAACGAGGAGCCGTTCGGCCCCGTCGCGCCGATCATGCCCTTCACCGACTTCGACGAGGTGGTCGCGGAGGCGAACCGCCTCGACTACGGGCTCGCGGCCTACGCCTACACGACCTCGGCCAAGACGGTGGCGGAGATCGGCGCGGCCTTCGAGAGCGGCATGGTGTCGATCAACCATCACGGCCTCGGCCTGATCGAGACCCATTTCGGCGGTGTGAAGGATTCGGGCTACGGCTCGGAGGGCGGCAGCGAGGCCATCGACGCCTACCTCAACACCAAGCTGATCACCCAGACGGGCCTCTGATCCGGGCCGCGGGGCGACCATGACCGGGCCGGCGACGCCGCGTGCGCTGAACCATATCGGCATCACGGTGCCCGACATCCACGCCGCCATCGACTGGTACGGCCGGGTGTTCGGGTTCCGCCGGATCATGGGGCCGCGCCGGCTGGAGGCGAAGCTGTCGGGAACCGAGGAGTCGGGGCACATCCTCGGCCCCCGGTTCCGTGCGGCCCTGCAGGCGCACCTGGTGACGGCGAACGGGGTGGGGCTGGAACTGTTCCAGTTCACCGATCCGCCCACCGAGGCGCCCGACGACAACATGGAGTATTGGAAGCACGGCTACTGGCACATCTGCTTCACCGACCCCGACATCGAGGGGCTGGTGGCACGGATCGTGGCCGAGGGCGGCCGCCAGCGCACCGATGTCTGGGAGTTCATCCCCGGCACCGACCGCAAGCTGTGCTACTGCGAGGATCCGTTCGGCAACGTGATCGAGATCTTCTCGCACAGCTACGAACAGACCTTCGCGAACTGGCCGAACGAGGGCCGGGACGCGGAACAGGATGCCGGATAGGGCAACCGGATAGGGCAAGGGGAGAGAACGCGATGCTGAATGCCGCCGTTGTGGGCCTCGGCTGGTGGGGCAAGCAGATCGTTACCTGCCTGGAGGGCAGCGAGAAGATCGCGGTCAAACGCGGTGTCGATGTGGATGTCGCGGGCGTGCAGGGCTTCGCCGACGCGCAAGGGCTGGCGCTGGGCGACAGCTATGAGGACGTGCTGGCCGATGACGGGATCGACGCGGTGATCCTGGTCACGCCCCACGCGCTGCACGAGGAGCAGGTGCTGGCCGCGGCGGCCGCGGGCAAGCAGATCTTCTGTGAAAAGCCCTTCGCGCTGTCGGCCGACGCGGCGAAGCGGATGCTGGAGGCCTGCGACAAGGCGGGACTGAAGGCGGTCGGGATCGGCCACGAGCGGCGCTTCGAGCCGGCGCTGGAGGCCATGAAGGGGCATCTCGATTCCGGCGACTTCGGCACGCTCATCCATATCGAGTGCAACTGGTCGCACAACAACTTCACCAAGGCGGCGACGGCGGCATCCACCTGGCGCAAGGATCCCAACCAGGCGCCGCTGGGCACGCTGACGGCGCTGGGCGTGCACATCACCGACTATTTCCAGTCGCTCGCGGGGCCGGTCGCACGGCTCAAGGCGACCAGCACCCACCGTTCCGATCTGTTCCCGGGCAACGACGTGGTGGTCGTCCAGTTCGCCTTCGAAAGCGGCGTGACGGGCTACATGTGCAACATCGCGACGACGCCCTTCCACAGCGCCATCAAGGTGTTCGGCGACAAGGGCTGGGGCGAGGCGCGCGAGAACTCGAACGTCGATATCCCCGAACCCGCGACGCTCACCACGCGCTGGCTCGACGAGGAGCTGACGGTCCAGACCTACCAGACCCAGAACGTGGTCCGCGCGAACCTGGAGCAATGGGCGGACGCCGCGGCCGGCAACGGCGACTACCGGTTCACGCGCGACCACCTGTTGCACAATGTCGAGATTTTGCAGGCCATCGTCGCGTCGGCGGAATCGGGCGAGGAGGTCGCCGTTCGCTGACGCCTGCCAATCGATCTCGTCCGCCCGGTTTCACTGGCGGACGGCACCCGGAGGAGAAACGACCATGATCCGCGCCTATAGCTGGCCGACGCCCAACGGGCACAAGGTCCACATCATGCTGCACGAGTGCGAACTCGAGCACGAAATCATCCCGATCAACATCGGCGAGGGCGACCAGTTCACGCCCGAGTTTCTGGCGATCAGCCCAAACAACCGGATCCCCGCCATCGTCGATACCGACGGGCCTGGCGGCAAGGAGATCTCGGTCTTCGAGACCGGTGCGATCCTCATCTACCTGGCCGACAAGACGGGAAAGTTCCTGCCGGACCGGGCGGGCGATCCGGCCGGCCACTACGCCACCATGGAGTGGCTCATGTGGCAGATGGGTGGCATCGGCCCGATGATGGGCCAGTCGAACCATTTCCGGAATTACGCGCCGGAGAAGCTCCAGTACGCGATTGACCGCTATGTGAACGAGACCAGGCGACTCTACGGCGTGGCCGACACGCGGCTGGGCAAGACTCCCTACCTGGCGGGCGAAGCGTACACGATCGCCGACATCGCCTGTTATGGCTGGATGCGCGGCTGGGAGCGTCAGGAAGTGCCGATCGAGGAGTATCCCAACGTCAAGCGCTGGCTCGACGAGATCGGCGCGCGCCCAGCGGTGCAGTCGGGTTGCGAGGTGCTTTCGGAGCATCGCCGTTCCGGCCCGCCGCAGGGCAAGGCCTGGGAGGTCATGTTCGGCGCCGAGCAGTTCAAGCGCCGCTAGACGGGCAAACGTGACGGCGGGGCCGCGCGGATTCTTGTGGCCCCGGCCGCCGCGGCACCCTAACTAAAGCGTATGCCGCTGATTCCGTTGCACGACGCGAACCCGCGTCTCTATATCCGCGCCCACTATGTGACGATCGCGCTGGTCGTCGTGAACGCCGCGATCTTCCTCGGCCAAATGAACCTCAGCGAGAGGGCGCTGTTCGACGCCGTGCTCGGCTACGCGGTGATCCCCGCGCGGCTGTTCGGCGAGGTCGAGCTGCCCGTCGGCGTTCCGGGCGCCTCGGCCTATTCGACCCTCGTCACCTACCAGTTCCTGCATGGCGGCTGGCAGCACGTGATCTTCAACATGCTGTTCCTGTGGGTCTTCGGCGACAACATCGAGGATGCGCTGGGCCATGTCCGCTTCGTCGCCTTCTTCCTGGCCTGCGGCGTCGCGGGCGGGCTCGTCCATTCGGCCGTCGATCCGCACTCGGTGACGCCGGTGATCGGTGCCAGCGGCGCGATTTCCGGTGTGCTGGGCGGCTATCTGGTGCTGTACCCGCGCGCGCGGCTGCTGGTGCTCGCCTTCGCGATCATCCCCGTGCGCCTGCCCGCGCTGCTGGTGATCGGCACCTTCTTCGCCCAGGACGTGATCTGGGCCGCGACCAGCACGCCTGCGGCGCTGTCGGTGGCCGTGTGGGCGCATATCGGCGGGTTCGTGACCGGCATGGTCCTGGTCTGGTTCCTGCGCGACCGCCGGGTCGAGGTGTGGCAGAAACCGCCGAGCCCGTGGGGGTAGGGACTACATCCCAGCGACGATCACCACATGCGAGTCCGACGCCGCCCGCCTGATGTCCTTGAGCGGGGCGTAGGCCGCGCCGCCGTCAAAGGCGCGGGCCGCAGACATGTCTGCGAACCCCACGATGACCATGCGGTCGAGTGCGACGCCGCCCTCGGCCGACAGGGTGCGCCCCCCGCGGGCCAGGTAGCGCCCGCCGGCGTCGGCGAGCACGCCGGGCACCCGCTCGGCATAGGGGCCATAGCCGTCCGGGTCGGTCATCGAGACCTCGGCCA
>JAYPUG010000010.1:11755-16208 GCA_038133965.1 Rhodospirillaceae bacterium
TAGTCGGGGTCGTCGACGAAGGCGTTGGCGGACCCCCAGTCCGGAAACTCGAGCATGACGATGCGTCCGTCCGGCCAGCCCGTCTCGGCGTCGATGCGTTCGCCGCCGCGCACCAGGTAGCGCCCGCCATGCTTCTCGATCAGCGCAGGCACGGTTGCCTTGTAGCCCTCGTAGGTTGCGGGGTCGTGGACGGCCATGGTGGCGATCAGGTAGGCGGACATGACGGTTTCCTGAATTCTGCGTCGCGGGCGGTTGGTCTATGTTAGCGGGCAAAGCCGGGCGGTTGAAACGCTTCGCCGCCGGGACGAACCCGGGGGAGGGACGAGACATGGCCGAGGTATCACCTGAATTTCCCGTCGATGAGAACGCGCTGCGCGTTCCCTACGACCGGTTGCGCGATTTCATGACGGGCGTCTTCAAGGCCGTCGGCCTGCCCGACGCGGACGCGGAAGGTGTCGCCACGGCGATGGCAGACGGCGACCTGCTGGGCAAGGACAGCCACGGCTGTATCCGCGTGCCGATGTACGTCAAGCGCATCAACGGCGGGGCGATCAACAAGACGCCGGACATCCGCACCGTGAAGCAGACGCCGGCCATGGCGCTGGTCGAGGGCGACAACGCCATGGGGCACCTGGTGGCGCGCTATTCCATGAACCTGGCGATGGACATGGCGGCCAAGAGCGGCATTGCGTGGATCGGCCTGCAGCATTCCAACCATGCCGGCGCGGCCGCGGTCTATGCCTCGATGGCGCTGGAGCGCGACCAGGTGGGCATCATCGCCTGCGTGGGCAGCGCCAACCATGCCGCACCCTTCGGCGGGTCGGACATACTGGTGGGCACCAATCCCATCGCTGTGGCGATCCCGGCGCAGGACGAGCCGCCGGTCGTGATCGACATGGCGACGACCAACTCCTCGCTCGGCAAGATCATGGTCAAGGCGATGCACGGCGAGCCCATGCCCGAGGGCTGGGTGATCGACGCCGAGGGCAAGCCGATGACCGATTCCGCGTTGGCCGACGACGGCATCCTGACCCATATCGGCGGTGCCAAGGGGTTCGGCCTGTCGATGGTGATCGGGTTCCTGGCGGGCACGCTCAACGGTGCGGCGTTCGGATCGGACGTCGTACACATCGGCGAGGACCCGCACTCGGTCACCAACACCGGCCAGTTCATCATGGCGATCGATGTGGGACATTTCCTCGACCCCGGCGTGTTCAAGGCCAACGTCGATCGCATCTCGCGCGAGATGACCGGCTCGGCGAAGCTGCCCGGCGTGTCGGAGATCCGCATGCCCGGGACCAATAGCTGGCGCATCTATCAGGATCGCAAGGCCAACGGCATCCCGATCACAGCCCCTCTGCTCGAACGTCTTAACGCAGCGGCCGAGGAGGTCGGGGTCGCGAAGCTCGCCTGAGAGCGGACTTCCCGCGAGGATCGTTCCCAACCCTGCCGAAATGGCGTAGAACCGCCGTCTTATGGCCCGCGAGACCGACAGGAAGCTGAAACCGGCGACCCTGGCCGCGCAGGCGCTCGGCTGGCTCGACGCGTCCACGAACGCCGTTGCACCGCCGATCCACACCTCCACAAACTACGCGCGCGACGCGAACTACGAGAAGGTGGGGAACCGCGCTTACACGCGCGACGAGAACCCGACCTATGAGCAGGCCGAGGCACTTCTGGCCGCGCTGGAACGCGGGGCGGACGCGATGGTCTTTGCCTCGGGCATGGCAGCGGCAACCACCGTCATGTACGCACTTACGCCGGGCGATCACGTTGTCGCGCCTTCGGTGATGTATTTCGGGCTGCGCAACTGGCTGGCCAATGTGGGTCGGCACTGGGGCCTCGATGTCGATTTCGTCGAACCCGGCGACACGGATGCAATCGCGGCGGTGATGCGGCCTGGCCAGACGAAGCTCGTCTGGGTCGAAAGCCCGTGCAATCCGACCTGGGCGGTCACCGACATCGCCGAAGCGGCACGGATCGCCCACGACGCGGGGGCCAGGCTGGGCGTCGATTCCACCGTGGCGACTCCCATCCTGACCAATCCGATCGCGCTGGGTGCCGACATCGTCATGCACTCGGGCACCAAGTATCTGAACGGTCACGGCGACGTGCTGGCCGGTGCGTTGGTGACGGCCAGCGAGGACGATTGGTGGGAACGCATGAAGTATCTGCGTTTCGAGAATGGCGGCATGCTCGGCACGTTCGAGACGTGGCTGATGCTGCGTGGCATGCGCACCCTCGATTTGCGGGTGAGGCGAGCCTCGGAATCGGCAATGCGGATCGCCGAGCGCCTTTCCGGGCACGCGCGTGTGGAAGAGGTGCTGTATCCCGGGCTGCGGGGGCATCCGAACCACGAAACGGCGGCGCGTCAGATGCGCGGCGGCTTCGGCGGGATGATGTCGATACGGGTGAAAGGCGGCGCAGCAGATGCGCTGGCGGTGGCGAAGGCGCTGAAGCTGTTCGTCACGGCGACTTCGCTGGGCGGTGTCGAAAGCCTCGTCGAACACCGTGCGACCGTCGAGGGGGGCGACAGCCCGGTGCCGGAGAATCTCCTGAGAATCTCCGTCGGGATCGAGGATCCCGACGATCTGATCGCGGATCTGGAGCAGGCGTTGGACGCGCCTGCCTGAAGAAGGTGCCTAGCCGGCGACGCGCTGGACTGGCGTTTCCGGGAACGTCACGACCTTCGAACGGCTCGGCAGAATTTCGACCAGTTCGCGGCGTGCCTGTTCGAGCGCGGCCAGTTCCTTTGCGTCGTCGCGATCGAAGACCTGGAGGCAGGAGAGCTTGATCTCGACGAGGTCGATGAGGGTTTCGACCGAGCGTTTCGTGAGGCTTGCCATGACCCAATTCCTTTCACCGGGTTTCACGGCAACGAGGTTAACGGGCATTTTGTTTAAATTCGGTGAAAGGCCAACTGCGCGATTTCGCGATGCCTTAACCATTCTGAAAGGCTGTTTGCCTAGGCTTGTCCGACCTGCCGCGCGACGGCGAAACCCCGGGAGAGCCCGAGATGGCCAACTCCGCCGAGTTCGAGAAACCCAAGAGTGGCAACGACACGTCAGCGCTTGCCGCAGATACGGGAATTCCGCGCTACAACCGGCGCCTGAGCGACAAGATTCTTGCCGCCTTCAACCATGCCTATGCCGTCGGCGAGATCGATATCGCTGCGCGCTTGCGCGAGGTGCTCGCACGTCTCGACAAGGACCTGGCGGGAGAAGGCAGCGCCCAGCGGCGCATGGACGGTGCCATCGCGCTCAGCCAAGCTGATTTGTGGATCGAGTTTGTCGAGGCACGCAACGACTACCGGGCGGCCTGTGACAACGACAGCTCCGATCCCATCGCGCTCGACTGCATGCTCGAGGTCATGAAGGGCGCCTACAAGCGCTGGAGTTCGGTCTAGACGTCTGACCGGGCGGTTCCGCCTCGGGGTGCGTGTTTCGGGTTCGAGTGACTCATGCTTGCAAAACTGAAGAACTACCGCTGGTGCCCGCTGTTCGCGCTGCTTGGCGGCCTGGCGATCGCCACGCTGGCGTTCAACGTGATGGGGCGTGCCGTCGGCTTCGAAAACGTCCCGCCGATGGCGCTTATTCCCGGGTTCATCGTCGGATCGGTATCTGGGCTCGCGATTTCCGCGTTGTTCATGCGCAACCGCTGCCTCCTATTGGGAAAACTCGAAGCCGAGCGCCAGGTATCCGCCGGACTTCGGCGGGAAAACGAACGCCGGCTGCGGATCGAGCGCGAGCTTCGCGCGGCGCGAGATGCGGCAGAAATGGCGAACAGGTCGAAATCCGAGTTCCTGGCGAACATGAGCCACGAGTTGCGCACGCCGCTGAACGCGATTATCGGTTTCTCCGAGACGATCAACACGGAGACGTTCGGGCCTATCGGGAATGCCCACTACCGGGACTATTTGACTCACATCCAAACGGCCGGGTCGCACCTGCTGAAGATCATCAACGACATCCTGGACTTGTCCAAGATCGAACCCGGGCGAATGGACATCCGTGAGGGTGTCGTCGACATCGACGAGATTGTCGAAGCCTGCCTATGGCTCGTGCGCGACCGCGCAACAGAGAAGGGAATCAACCTGACGACCGAGTGCGAGAGTGATCTGCTGCCACTGTTCGCAGACGAGCGGCTGCTCAAGCAGGTGCTGATCAACCTGCTGTCCAACGGCATCAAGTTCACCCCCGAGAACGGGGCCGTGGTCCTCAAGATGCGGCAAAGCCCCGAGGAGGGTCACGTGTTTGAAGTGTCGGACACCGGGATCGGAATCGCCAGCCAGGATATGTCTTCCGTCTTCGAGCCTTTCCGGCAGGCCGACGGCAGCCTGACCCGCCGCTACGAGGGAACGGGGCTTGGGTTGCCTCTCAGCAAGTCGCATGTCGAGATGCACGACGGCTCGCTCGAGATCGTCAGCGAGGAAGGGCAGGGGACCACCGTTCGG
>JAYPUG010000011.1:0-15820 GCA_038133965.1 Rhodospirillaceae bacterium
GCAGGACGCTAGCGCGTGGAAGACCTGCTGAGCCTCGCCCGGCTCCTCGCCGCGCTGCTGGTCGGCGGCGGCATCATCTACGCCATCTATCGCTGGATCCGGTGGCAGTTCCCGCGCCTGGGCCGCTTCCGCGCGCGCCTCGTCACCGGGCTGGGCACAGCCGTCATCGCCGCCTCGGCGATCAGCCTGTTCGGCGGCGGCGCGACGCAATGCCTGCAGCACGAGAACACGGTCCTGCTGCGTGGCCAGCGGGTGATCAACTTCCGGCAGGCCGAGAATCCGAAGCCGGTGGAAATTGGCTCCGTCCCCTACCAGCGCGTGGTCGAGGTCTGCGGATTCCTCGCCGATCACTGCCCGATCGCCGGAGCAGACGACACCCGCAGGGACGCGGCCGCGATCTGCGAGAATGCTCTGGCGGGTGCGCCTCTCGACTGACCTGTGGCCGGCGATTCGCGGGCGACGCTCGCCACGGCACCGCACATGTGCGACAATCTGACGCATCAGGACCCGGCGCGCCGCCGACGGCGCGTTTCTGTGACCGCCGGCACGGTGCGCCCGCACAAGGAAAGGGCCACACGATGAACGTCGATGCGATCCTCAAGGGCAAGGGAAACACCGTCGAGACGGCAGAACCCGGCTGGACGGTCGGCAAGGCCTGCGAACGGCTGGACGCGCTGGGGATCGGCGCGCTGGTCGTCAGCAGCGACGGGCGGACCATCGAGGGCATCATCTCCGAGCGCGATGTCATCCGCCACATCGCGAAGGCCGGGGCCGGCGTCCTCGGACGGCCGGTATCCGATCTCATGATCCGCGAGGTCTTCACCTGCACGCGCGAGGACGACATCGCGCACCTGATGGAGACCATGACCGAGCGCAAGATCCGGCACCTGCCCGTGGTCGAGGACGCCATTCTTTGCGGAATCGTCTCCATCGGCGACGCGGTCAAGCACCGCATCCGCGAATCCGAGGATGAGGCCGAAGCGCTGCGGACCTACATCACGACCGGCTGAACGGATGCCCAGCACCGGCATACCGGGATATGCGGGATCACAAGTTTGCGAGCCGGCGTGCAATGGCGATTCCGCAAACACGCGGAAACGAAACCCGTGCTAGCGTTTTGGCGGAACAACCATCTTCAGGGAGACCGGTCATGGAACGTATGACCGCAAAGGATTTCGACCCCGAGCTTCTCGAGCTCTACGACTTCTATGTCCACGGCCAGATCACCAAGCGCGAGTTCCTCGACCGTGCGGGCAAGTGGGCCGTCGGCGGCGTGACCGCGGCCGCACTGTTCAACATGCTCAAGCCGGACTACGCGCTGGCAGAGCAGGTCTCGTTCACCGATCCCGATATCGTGGCGGAGTACACGATGTACGACTCGCCGGAAGGCAATGGCGACGTGCGCGGCTACATGGTCCGCCCGGCCAAGGCCGAAGGGGCGATTCCCGCCGTCCTCGTCTTGCACGAGAACCGGGGCCTCAACCCCTATATCGAGGACGTGGCGCGCCGCGTGGCCAAGGCCGGGTTCCTGGCGCTTGCGCCCGACGGGCTGACGTCCAAGGGCGGATATCCGGGCAACGATGCAAAGGGGCGCGAGCTCCAGCGCGAAGTCGATCCGGTCAAGCTGATGAACGACTTCTTCGCCGGTTTCCGCCACCTCAACGACCGCAGCGACACGACCAAGGTCGGCGCCGTCGGGTTCTGCTATGGCGGCGGCGTCTGCAACGCGCTGGCCGTCGCGTTCCCCGAGTTGGGCGCGTCCGTGCCCTATTATGGACGCCAGGCGGAGGCCACCGACGTGCCGCGCATCCAGGCGCCGCTGCTGTTGCAGTACGCCGCGCTCGACCAGCGCATCAACGCCGGGTGGCCGGACTACGAGGCCGCGCTGAAGGCCAACAACAAGACCTTCCAGGCCCACATCTATCCCGACACGAACCACGGGTTCCACAACGACTCGACCCCGCGTTACGACGAGGCGGCGGCGGAACTCTCGTGGTCGCGCACGATCGACTGGTTCAAGCAGCATCTCGCCGCATAGCGCACGCAAGCCGAACGAAAAGCGGCGCGTCCCATACCCGGGGCGCGCCGCAATCGTTTGCGCGGTGGGTGCGGTCAGGTGCCGGTGAAGTTCGGCGCGCGCTTCTCGGCAAAGGCGAGGCGCCCTTCCAAGTAGTCGATGAATTCGAAACAGGCAGCGACCTCTTCGACGCACAGCCCGGTCCGCCGGCGGCTTCAGGTTCTCCTGCACCGCCGTCTTCACCGCGCGGATCGTCAGCGGCGCATTGCCCGCGATCCGCTCGACATACCCGTCCACATAGGCGCCCAGCTCGGCACGCGGCAGGACCCGGTTGACCAGTCCCATGGTCAGCGCTTCGCCCGCATCGAACTGGCGCGCGGTGTAGAAGATCTCCATGGCGAAGGACGGGCCAACGATCTGCATCAGCCGCTCGATCCCCGGCGCGGCGTAGCCGAGGCCCAGCTTCGCGGCCGGAATGGCAAAGCGCGAATCGTCGGATGCGATGCGGATGTCGCAGCACAGCGCGATGGCCAACCCGCCGCCGATGGCATAGCCGCCGATCTTCGCGATGGTCGGCATGGGAGCCTGGGTCAGCGTGTCCTGGAAGACGCGCACGGAATCGTTATAGACTGCGATGGCCTCGGCTGAGTCCCGCTCCTCACCAAAGCGCGAGATGTCCGCGCCCGCGACGAAGGCCTTCTCCCCCGCCCCCGTCAGCACGATCGCCCGCACGTCGCCGGCATCGCAGAAGTCGCGGATGGCGGCTGCGCCGTCCTGCCACATCTCCAGCGACATGGCGTTGTGGCGCTCGGGGTTGTTGAACGTGATCGTGCCCACGGGCCCGTCGCGCCCGACGATGATCCTGTCGGTGGTCATGGAACTCTCCAAACGGTGTTGGCATGTCACCGGAGCACGCAAACGCATCCGGCTCGTGCAGTTGTCCTGTTCTAGCGTGTCGTCCGCACAGAGGAAAACCGGCTGCACCCGCGCGGTGCGGCACCCGGCATCAGCGCGCGCTGCTGTCGGCCGTCTCGGGCCGCAGCGCCAGCTTGGCAAGCCCCTCCATGTCGGCGGCTTCCTCGGCCGGGAAGTTGAGCTCGACAGTGATGCCGTTGGGGTCGCGGATGAAGACCTGGTAGAGGTCCTGCTTGCTCGCCTGCTGTTCGAGATAGGTGATGCCGCGCTCCGTCAGCCGCGCGGTCATCTCCTTGCGGTTCTCGGCACGGAACGCGATGTGGTGGATCGGCCGGCCGCCCTGGGCGATCTCCTGCGGCGCCGCGTTCGGGTCCGGTTTCTCGCCGGGCACGTCGTCGGGCCGCGGCGGCACGATGTGAATGATGTCCCGCTCTCCGAGATAGAGCCAGGTCACCTCGACATCGTCGCCGAAATCCGGGTGCGGCCCTTTGGCGAACCCCAGATTGTCGATGTACCAGTTGACCGTTTCCTCGTAGTCGCGCGCGACGACCAGGAAATGTTCGAGATGCGATATCGCCATGTTCGGTGCCCTCTCGGTATGCGAGGTCGATGGGCGCGCAACCTATCAAAAGCATGGCCGCCGGGCATCACCCCAAATCGACAAAAAGCAGGGCGGCGCCCCTTCAGACACGAGTTGCAATCAACCCAACGCCACAAACACCACCAAATGCCGTAAGGCACCGTTTCTCCCGGCGATTCGGGGAATCACATAGAATAGAATGCCCGAATGAGTGGACGCCTCGACCGGACGATGTCTGTTATCCATCGCATCGAAAAAGCTGCGAACGACCCCGGGCTTGCCCGCGCGTGGTTGCGCGCGAAGTTCTTCCCGACGGCCTCGCTCAACAGGCTCGTGTCGCTTTCGCGGGCGGCCGGGTTTCGCGCGCCGTGTTTCGTGCTGTCGTTCGATTGCGACACGGACGCCGACAGCGCCGTGGTCGGCGCTCTGCACGCCGAACTACGTGCCGCCGGCCTTTCCCCGCTCTATGCGGTCGCCGGAGAGGTCATGGCGGCAAGCGAAACCGAGTATCGCGCGGTCGCCGCCGACGGCGGTCGGTTTCTCAATCATGGCCACCGCAGGCACGCCGAGATCGATACCGGGAGCGACGAGGTCGTATCGAACTATTTTTACGGCGATGTGGGCGCAGCGGAATGGATGCAGGATATCCGCCTGGGCGATGACGCCGTGCGACAGATCACGGGCCGTGCGCCATCAGGGTTTCGTGCGCCACATTTCGCGACCTTCGAAAGCCCGGCAGATCTTCGTGCCCTTTGGCGGTTTCTTGCCGATCTCGGTTACCGGCACTCGAGTTCGACCCGGCCCCTGTTCGCGCTACGCCACGGACCCATGTTTCGCCGTGAAGGGGTCTGGGAATTTCCCGTTAGCGGATGTATCGGGCAGTACGAACAGATCCTAGACAGCTGGGGCCTGGTTCGCAGCGCAGCAGGGTCCACAGGACGACTTCTTGAAGAACTCCAACGATATCTCGCCGTGATGGCCGAGGGCACGCCGGTGTTCGTGAACATCTACCTCGACCCGGCCGATATCGCACACCGGGGTGACGCCCTCGATGCACTGAAGGCCTTCGCCCCCTATTCCGCCAGCGACTACGACGCGGTTCTCGCGCGCACCATTAATGGCTGAAAGAGCTCTCCGCATACTCTGCCTGGGATATTGCTTCCCGCCCGTCGCGAGTCCGGAATCCTTCGTCACCGCGAAAACGATGGCGGCCATCCCGAATACGA
This sequence comes from Rhodospirillaceae bacterium, assembly GCA_038133965.1. GTDB lineage: Bacteria > Pseudomonadota > Alphaproteobacteria > UBA6615 > UBA6615 > JAYPUG01. Next base: position 4,739 of record JAYPUG010000011.1, read on the forward strand.
CTGTCGATGTCGTCACCACCTCGCACGAACTTCACCTGCAGGCACCGGATCACAGTCTGGACACCTACGTTGCGGAACGGTTCGGCCGGATCGAACGAATTGACGGGTGGATCGCAAGATTGCTCGGAAAGATCGCGCGGCTTCCGATCCGTCCCGACCGCTATCTCACAATTACGGGCAAAACCGTCGCGGAGGCACAATCGCTGGACCCTGCCGGCTATGACGCAATCGTCACCCGTTCCCAGTATCATTCCGTTCATGCCGCCGGGCTCCGGCTGAAACGGCGACACCCTAATACCCCATGGATCGCGTGTTTTTCCGACCCCTGGTCGGGCAGCGTCTTCGAGCGCGAGGTGCCATTGATGTCGGGCTGGAGCCGGCGTCTCGAACGCAAGGTCCTCGAAACCGCCGATGCACTTGTCTTTCCGACAATCGAGATGCGCAAACATGTTGCCACCCAGCAACCCGAAATCCGGGTCGATGCACGCAGCCACATTATCCCGCACGGTTTCGATCCGGCGCTGAGCACAAGCAACCCGGTTCCTTCTGTCTCGCAGACGGTACGTCTCGCCATGTTCGGATCGTTCTACGGTCCGCGGTCACCCCAGTTCCTGGTCGATGCCATCGGCCGCGTCGCGGACCAGCCCGACACACCCGAGTTCGTCGTGGATATTTTTGGTCGAAACAGCCCCGATCTCGTGGACTGCCTGAAACGCAACCCGTCGGCGGCGGCACGGATCACACACAAGGGAAGCCTGCCTCACGCCAAGGCGCTGCAGGAAATGGCGTCCTACGACGTGCTGATCACCGTTGATGCACCCACACCGGAACCGTCGATCTTTCTGTCCTCGAAGGTGGTGGACTATCTGGGCACAGCACGCCCGATATTTGCGGTCACTCCCAAGGGAGCAACGGCGGACCTCGTCGATCGCGCCGGTGGGCGTTCTGTACACCCGGACAACACCGATAGCGTCGCATCCGCCCTTTCGGCGACCATACGAGACGCGAGCGCGCGCCGAATCAAAATGGATATCGGGGTGACGGGAGAGTACCGGATCGAGAACGTGGGACGGCAGTTCCGCGACGTGCTCGATTCGCTCGTTGAAAGGGCCTGAGGCCGTGAGCGAGATATCGAAATCGCATGCGACCTATCAGTACCTGGTTCCGGCAAGTGTTTTCGCAAGCATCTTCGGTTTCCTTGGGCTTTACACCCGGAGCGGGTTCGCCAGTTTCCCGCCGATTGTGGTCCTCGCGCTGCAACTGGGTCTTCTTTCGCTCGCCGTCGTGTTGCTGCGCCCGCGTCTGCGCGGCATGGGCACCGCATCATGGTTGCTCGTTCTTGCAGCGACATGGATGGCACTGACGCTGCTATGGACCAACGATCCCGCAACCGTCGCGCGGCGATGGCTCCTCGTACTCGTTCCGGGTTTGCTGCTTTTCTGGGCCGCCTACGCCGATCCACGCGCGAATCGCACGCTCGCCTGGACGACCTGGCTTTTGAGCGCGGTCACGATCGCTTCCGCCCTTTTCTCACTCGCCGTCCACATCTTCGGCTATGGCTTCAACCTGGAGAGTGGTGCGCCACTCTTCCTGATCGACCTGGGAATCACACAGATCGGCGCCCTGCAGGGCGGACGCCAGTTTGGCGGGCTCGATTTCTATCTGGTCCGCTACTCCGGATTCACCTCCAACCCCAACGGCCTCGGGCTGTTCGCGGCCCTCGCACTCGTGGCACTGACGGCTCAGGTCGGCATGGGCACGCCACGGCGCAACAAGGTCGCTGCGACCCTCGCCGTGCTCTGCGCCGTCATCCTGCTGGCCAACGCTTCGCGCGCCGGCATCGGAGCTGCCCTGGCGGGACTGGCGATGGTCACGCTGCTCAGGCTGCGCTGGCGGCGGGCAGCAGGTGCCCTGGTCGCGGCCGGCGCGCTCTTTCCGGTCGTCTTCTACCTTCTGATCATCGCCGGCGGCACATCGAGTGCGCCCGGTTCGCTCGAAGCCATCGAGATACGCGAACGCGCGATGGTGTGGCCGATTGCCCTGGACGCGGCACGCTCGGTCTGGGCGACAGGTGTGGGTTTCGGCCTGACCCAGGAGTTCGTGTTCGAACCGCTGGGCATCGAGAGCTCGGCGCATTCCGTTTTCCTGTCCCTGCTCATCGAGACCGGAGTCATCGGCCTGGCGATCGCAGTAGGGGCGTGGCTGCTTCCAATCGCGGCGGCGACGCGAGTTTCCCGAATGCCCTCTGCGGGAACCATCGCCTGCGCCGCCCTGTTGCTCACATTGTTTATCCATCAGACCGTGGACAGCGCGGTCTTTCGGTTCAACGGAGCGCACTTCATTTTCGTGTATCTTCTTGGGGCCGGGATCGGCTTCATAGGGCGAGATCGCGCGCAGTCGCTTCCCTGATCCGGGACCGAGCATGAAGACGGATTCCGAACTGGTAATGCGCTCCGACATGGAGCAATCGGCATGGAACAACGCCGCCGACACATTCGACGAGGCCTGGATGTGGCACCGCTGGGAGGCAGTTGAGGCCTACGCCACCTGGGATCGAAATGCGGATATGAGCTTCGCCCTGTGCGAACGCACCAACGGTCGCCCGGTCATGCTGCTGCCTTTGCGCCACGTCTCGGGACGCAAACCTTTCCCGCGCCTGCTGGGTCATCTCGAGTCGACCGGAGGGCCCGCTTTCTCACACGACCTGAGCACGCGCCAGCGGCAACGGGCCGAGCGCGAGACCCGTTTGCACCTGGTCGAACTGGCATCGCGTACGCGAGCGAGCCGGATCGATCTGTCGCTGGCCCCACTTGCTCCGGCTCGAAGAGAGCCCGGCACAGCCGGCATCAACCCTCTCGCGATGCTTGGCGGCAACGACGTTTCGACACAGAGCTGGTTGCTGGATCTAAAAGGCCGTTCCGAAGACGATCTCTGGCGCAACCTCGAACAGCGCGTGCGCAAGGCGGTCAACCGCGCGGAACGGGCAGGCGTCGTAGTCCGAGATGTAACACCCGACGATCTGGGTACATTCCGGCGCCTGCACACCGAGAATGCCGCACGTGTGGGGCTAACCGAGAAACCCGCGGACTACTTCGATGCGATCTTCCAGCGGTTCCTGCCCGTCGGCATGGCCATCGGTTTCTGTGCCGAGAACCCCGATGGCCGAACCATCGCCATCCACATCTTCGGTGTGTACAAGAACGCGGCCATCTACTGGGTGGTCGCCAGCGATGCCCGCGCGCGCGAATCCGGCGCAAACGACCTGGTCCAGTGGCATGCGATAAAGACATTCGCGGAGATGGGCCTCGACAGCTACGAGTGTGGCGAGGCGTTTCCAGGGATCCCCGAAGGCAAACTGCGGCGGATCAGCGATTTCAAGAAGGGTTTCGGGGGCACGCTGACGCCCTACTATCGATCGAGCCTGGTGACCCGCCCGCGCGTGTGTGCGGCAATGAACCTGCTGCGAGCGTTCCACCATTCCGAAAGAGGGGACACCGATTGAATTCGATTGCCTCCCATTTCGACAAGGAAGCCACGACCTACCCGACCGACCTCGGGGCGGACTTCGTGCAGGCGCGGAAATGGGCTCTTGTTTCCGAGCACGCCCATCCGGGCGGAATGGCCCTCGATATCGGAGCCGCGAGCGGACGCCACGCAATGCACCTCGCGCGCCTGGGGGTGACGGTCGTATCCGTCGATCCCAGTGCGCAAATGCGCGATCAGTTGGCCATTCGGCGCACCCAAGAAGGCCTGGACGACCGCCTTTATATTTGCGGCGCACAGTTGCCCGATCTGCCCTTCGCGCCCCACAGCTTCGATCTTGTGTACTGCTACTCCACGCTGCTGTTGCTTCCGCCCGACGCGCAGGTCGAGAGCCTGCGCCACATGTCCTCCCTGCTTCGTCCGGACGGAATGATGATCGTAGATATTGCCGGCGCCGGTTCGCTGGCGATCCGCTACTGGCGCCGGCACTATCGCCGCCGCGGCTTTGCCGGCGTCTTCGGCATGAAGCAGCAGCAAATCCGTACGACTCTTGAGCAGGCAGGCATGGTCGCCGTCACGATGGAGCCTCACGGGTCGTTGTCCCAGCTTCTGCTGGCGCCGGGCATGGAACGAATTTCACCACTGGTCCGCCGTATTCGCGGCAGCGCCGAACGGCCCGGCTGGGATGTTGCATTGTCACGCATCACGCCGGGGTTCGCAGAACGCTGGTACGTGGCTGCCCGCCGGGCGCGACCGGTGGGTCTATCCGACTGACATGCGCATCGCCGGGCGACAGGTCGACACGGCGCTCGCGCTTCGTTTCCTGACCGAGGGCAGCATGAAGGGTGCCGCCCTTGTCATAGCCTTTCTTCTCGCGCGCTGGCTGGGTGTCGACGACTTCGGCAGTTACGCCCAGGCACAGGCGATGGTCCTGGTGCTCGCGCCGATCGCATTGCTGGGGCTGGGTTTCGCCATCGTTCGCCAGATCGCGGGCACTTCGGTTCCGCGAAGGGTCGGCACTTCACTGACGACTGCCCTCGCGATCGTCTCTGTTATTTCAACGCTGGCCGCATCGGCAATTTTCCTGGCGGCCGAGGCATTCGGGACCTCGGTCATGGAGAATGCCGTCTCGGCCGACCTCGTGCGTGCCGCCGCGGTCCTGTTGCCTGTCGCGGCGTGGCAGACACTGATTCTCGAATCGCTGCGCGGGCGCCAACGCGTGAGAACGGCGACAGTGCTGCAGATCGGTGAATCCGTATCGATATTGACCGCCATCGTCGCGCTGCACCTGGCGGGGGAACTTACGCCCACGAATGTGATCCTGTCGTTCGCGGCTATGAAGTTCGGCTCCCTCTGTCTCGGAACGCTCGATCTGTTCCGCGCGCAACGGCTCAGATGGCGCCATCTCAGGTTTCTGAAGCACACGGACATTCGCGGTGCCCTTGCTCTCGGCATTCCGTTCATGATCGCCGGTTTCGGAGAGGCACTGATGGGCATGGTTGACCGACTTGTCCTCGGCAACATCCTCGGCGCGGACGCGGTCGGACGGTATGCCGCCGCTCAGACGCTCGTGGCGATCCTCGCGTCATGGGGTGCGCCCTTCTGGTGGCTCCTCTATCCGCGAATGGCACACGCACTTGCGCGCGGCACGCGCGAAGACATGCTGCCGCCTGTCCGGAAGCTCTTCGGAACGTTCCTGTTCTTCGGACTTCCGATCGCGGCCGCCATCGTGTTGCTGGGACCGCAACTGCTGACGCTGGCCCTGGGCGACGATTTCGGGGTCTCGATCCTGCTCATGGCATTTCTGACCGGCGCGGTGTTCATCAACCAGTCGGCGACCCCCTGGGAGTACCACCTCTACATCGAAGGCAAAGCGGCATTCCTGATGTGGGCCACATTGGCGTGGGGCATGATCGCCGTCGCAGGGACGATCTTCCTCGCACCCCGGTTCGGGATTGTCGGTGCAGCCGGACCTGTCGCCGCGGCCCGGGCCGGCTTCGCATTGACGATCCTCATCGCAGCGCGACGAAACGGGCAAGGATTGAACTTCATACCCGCTGACGCAGCCATCCGGCTCATGGCCGGATTCGCGGCCGGCCTGTGCACGGCCGTACCGGTATTCGCGATATCCGAGCCAGAGTACGGTCCCGCGCTCTCTGCTCTGACTTTCGTTGCGGCCTATTTCACGGCCGGGCCTGGCGTGTTGGCGCTTCAGGCGCGACGGCGCTCCGCCTAACGTATCGCGACCATTTCACTCAACGCCTTCGCTGCTTCCTGTCCCGCCCTGCCGTCGCCCTGTAATGCGCGCCAATGCGCAACCGCATTCTCGTCAATGGGTGTGGACAGAAACTCGGCCACGACTGACGACAACTCCCGCGCATTAGCACCGACAATCCGTGTCAGGCCCAGGTCGGCGACGTCGGGACGTTCCGTCTTTTCGCGCACAATCGCCACACGCGTTCCCAGTGATGCTGCTTCCTCCTGAACACCGCCCGAATCGGAAATAACGAGCTGCGCCGCGGCCTGCGCCACCAGAAACCTCGGATAGTCGAGCGGTTCGCAAAGATGCACGCGATCACTCTTGTCGGCGAAGTACTGAAACGCCGTCTGACGCACCTTCGGGTTCGGGTGCACCGGCCACAGGAGCTTGTAATCGGGGTACTCGTCCAGAAGTGCCTGAAGGTTCCGGCATGTCGCGGCCAACCGCTCTCCCAGGTTCTCGCGCCGATGCAGGGTCACGAGGAAGAAGTCGCCCTCCGGGAGCCATGTCCGCGTGTCACCAGCACTGCCCGCCAGCATGGCATCCTGCATGTCGAGGCCCGGATTGCCGATGGTCCGTATCGACTCCACCGGCACCCCCTCCGCCACAAGGTTCCGCTCCGCACTCGGATAGGGCGCCAGGTGGAGGTTCGCCAGCCGGGCGATTTCCTGCCGGAATCCCTCTTCGGGCCAGGGCTCGTAAAGGTCATGGGTGCGCAGCCCGGCTTCCAGATGGATGACCGCGCCTTCGCCCAGATATCCGAAAACGGCTCCGGCAAAGGCGGTCGCTGTGTCTCCCTGCACCAGCACCCATTCGGGCCGCGAACTTCCGTAACGCTGGGACAGATTGACCGTGACGCGCTCCACCACCTCCATCGGCGTCTGGTTGTGCCGCATCAGATCGAGGTTTTCGTCAACCGACAGCCGAAGCGCGTCGAGCGTCTGCGTGACGATCTCTGCGTGCTGTCCGGTGCAAACGACCCGAAAATCGGACACGCGTTCGTCGCGGCGAAGACAGTCCACCACGGGCGCCAGCTTGATCGCCTCCGGACGCGTTCCGAAAATCACCAGGCCGGACATGACGTCTCCACAGTCACGGTTCGCGCGAAGCCGTGCGGCGCGCGAGCGCAACGAGATGATCTGCATTCCGGCGCGCAACGGCCGCCGGGTCCCATTGCGCCCACGCGGCATCAGCCGTTGCGCGCGCCCGTTCGTACCCGCTGGACGCGTCGTCCGTCAAACTACGGAGTGCTGCGGCATAGGATCGCGCATCTCCATCGACGAGCAGCGCGGGGATCGATGCGTATTCCGGCAATTCGGCTGCCGGTACGCGGTTGACGACAACCGGCAGTCCGCTGAGCGCCGCCTCCATCACGGATTTGGGCATCTCGCGATAGGCGCTGTTCACGAGGATGGCGTCGAATTCGGAGAGACGTTCGCAAAGGCGGCGGTTCTCCTCCGCTGCGACGAATGTCGTCCGCGCCGCCAGACCCAATTCGCAAGCGAGATCCCGTGCCCGCCCGAACCCCGGCCCATCGCCGAACAGTGTAAGCTCGACACCCGGAGCATCCCCGAGCGCCCTGACGACAGGGCGCGCATCCCGCCCGGGAATATGCCGGCTGACCCAAACCGCCCGAAAAGGCCCGCCTTCGCGCTGTGCAATCTGTGGCCGTGCGGTCACACCGACGACGTTGGGCGTCAGCACGGTTCGCGCCCGGAGCGCATCGGGCAGGGATTCCACAATCGGGGAATAGACCGCCATGATGCTGTCGGCATCGCCCAGGGCCCGTTCGACAGCAGGAGCGATTGCGCGACGCCAGATCCGATCTCGACGCTCCGAGAAACGGCGCTCGATCTCCGGATCACGCGTCCGGTGCAGGCTGATCGTGTAGGGAGCACCCATTTCCGCGGCCAGGACCGCCGCGGCGACCGCGCCGAGCCCGTCACCATAGGCCCGGACGACATCGGGCGCCGTTCCAACGGCGTCGCGAAGGCGGGCGCGAAGCCGGCTCGCAAGCCTGCCGGGTCGAAGACCCGCAGTCGCGGCGAACAGTGTCTTCCGGTCAACGTGGGCACACACAAACTCGACCGTCGCATCGCCGCACAGCCGCGCCAGCGTTTCCGGGCGTGGCGTGTCGGCCAGCAGGGAAACGACGGTGACCTTCCCGAAGGCGTCCGCGGGGTTGAAATACCCGTCGAGAATTTCGCCCTTGGTCTCCCAATCCGTTATCCGGTCTTCAAGAACGATCAGGAGGTGCATTCGAGGCATCTCTTCGCGAACGGTACCGGCACCGGGCCGACAGGAGCCCACAAGTGGCATTTCGCGGCGCGGTCGGACAAGCGTTTCGCGCGCACCGATACCTGTCAGACCTGCGGCACTACGGTCACGCGCACGCCCGGTCGGACGCGCATGCATATCGCGCATCCGCCCTTGCGGGATCATCCGGGCCGGAAATACGCAGTATAGTGCGGCGAGGGAGACGAACACATGGCCGAAGAACAGACACCGATCATCGACGCACAGGTGCACGCCTACGAAGCCGACCATCCCGGCCGCCCATGGGCTGCGGTGCTCACGGGGCCGCCTTCGGCCAACGGCGCAGAGATGGTGGCGGCGATGGACGCCGTCGGCGTCGACGGCGCGATCCTCGTCTCGGCCTACACGATGTACCGCTACGACCCGAGCTTCGCGCTCGAGGTGCATGCCGACCACCCGGGCCGGTTCGGGCTGGTCGCCCCCTTCGACACGGCCGACCCGGCAGTGGGCGAGAAGATTGCCGACTGGACCGCGAAGGACGGCACCGTCGGCGTCCGCCTGTTGCTCGCCCACGGCATTTCGGATGCGGCCGGCGAGGACGGCATCGCGCGTCTGCTCGGCGCGGCCAGACACTACGACCTGCCGGTCAACGTCTATTGCACCCAGCGGCACGCACAGGTCGCGGACATCGCGGCGCGGTTCCCCGACGTCTCGCTGGTGGTCGATCACATGGGGCTTGTCCAGCCATTCCACCCGCCCGCCCCCGAGGACGGCTGGGCCGAGTTGCCGAACCTGCTGGCGCTGGCCGCACACGGGAACGTCACGGTCAAGATCAGCGGCGCGGGCACGCTGGCGCGCGAGCCGTTCCCCTTCGCCGACATCCGCGAACCCGTCGGCCGCATCATCGAGGCCTTCGGCCTCGAACGCTGCATGTGGGGCACGGACTGGACGCGCGCGGTCGAGCTGCTCAGTTACGAGGAGGGCGTCCAGGCATTCCGCCAGGACGACTGGCTGTCGGCCGGCGATCGCGCCGCGCTGATGGGCGGCAACGCCGCACGCATCTACGGCTGGTCGCCGGGCGCGGGGTGAACCGAGGGGCAAGACCGTTTCGGGAGTAGATGGTGGTGCTTCGAGGCAGGAGCGAACCTGTCTCTGCTCTCCCTAGTCCGGAATCCCGGCCTGACGCAGCGCCGACTCCCAGTCGGCACCGACCTCCCGGTCGATCAGGACTTTCGAGATCATGTGGGTCTTGAACGGGATCAGTTCGAGCAATCGGGCCGCCGCCTCGCACGCGGCGTCCATGCGGCCGAGTTTGACGAGAGCGATGACGTAAAGGCCGTGCGGATAGCTGAAACTGGGGTTCAACTGGATGGCCATGGCAGCCGCCTCTGCCGCCTCCTCGTAGCGGCCCAACGGCAAATAGGTGCACGCCAGACACGTAAGGCTGGCCGCCCATGGGGTCGAGCGGACTCAGGCGGATCGACCGCTGGCCGTGTTCGATGGCGGTGTCGTAGTCGCACGAAAAAGCACGTAAAGCAGAGCTGAATGCGTAGGCGCTGGCGGATGACGGGTTCAGAACCAGGGATCGATCGATGGCTTTCAGAGCCGCATCGTAGTCCTAGCTGACAAGGGCGATCGAAAATCCGGCCATGCAAAGCGCGGTTGGGTCGTCACTGCCGTGAGCGATGGCAGCCGCGGCATGGCGCAAGGCAGCGCTCTTGTGCTCTTCGGCGCCCTCGGAACGATTGAATAGCTGCTCATGGCACCACGCCGCCACGCATGGGCCGAGGCAAAAGTCGGGTCCTTCCCAAGTGCCTGTTCAAGCAGGCCCAGCGCTTCTCGCCCATCGTCGGGTGTGTTGGCATAGGCAAGAGGAAGGGCACGCAGGTACAGATCGTAAGCATCCAGACTGTCAGGCCGGGCAAGGCGGGCCCGGCCGATCTCGGCCTGACGCAGGTTCGGTTCGACGGCACCGATAACGCTGGTGGTGATCTCGTCCTGCAGGTCGAAAATATCGTCCAGCGCGCCATCGTACTTCTCCGCCCAGACCTGAGTGCCATTGCGCGCGTCGATGAGGACAGTCGTGATCCGGACCCGGTTGCCAGCCTTGCGAACACTGCCTTCCAGGATGTAGCGAACGCCCAGCTCCCGGCCTGCAAGAGCCGGATCGATTGCCCGTCCGCGGTAGGTTACCGTACTGGCTCGGGCGATTACGAAAAGCCACTTGAACCGTGACAGGCCGGTGATGACGTCCTCGACGATACCGTCGGCGAAGTATTCCTGGTCCTTCTCGGCACTCAGATCGTCGAAGGGCATCACGGCGATGGACGGCTTGTCCGGCAGGGGCGGATGCCCGTCGGCCGATGCACCTGCACCGGAGGAGACGTCGGCCGTTTTCCCCGACGGCCACCGGTGGGCGCGCACCGGCCCGGCAATGTTCTTCAGCGTCCGCGCGCCCAGATCCTCGAAGGCCAGGTCGAGCTTGCCCGCCACTTGACGGTGCGCGTCGTCGGAGATGCACACGCCGCCTGGCTCGGCCTCGGCCTCCAGCCGTGCCGCCACGTTCACGCCGTCGCCGTAGATGTCGTCGCCATCGATGATGATGTCGCCGAGGTTGATCCCGATGCGGAAGGCAATGCGCCGGTCCTCCGGGACGTCCGCGTTGCGCTCGGCCATGCCGCGCTGGACGGCAACGGCGCATTCCACGGCATCGACCACGCTCGCGAACTCGACCAGCGCCCCGTCGCCCATCAGCTTGACGATGCGCCCGCGATACTGCGTGACCGTGGGATGGATGAACTCGTTCCGGTGGGCGTTGAGCGCCTTCAGCGTGCCGGATTCGTCCGCGCCCATGAGGCGGCTGTAGCCGACCACGTCCGCCGCCAATATGGCCGCAAGCCTTCTTTGTGCGCGCTCTTCGGCCACTATCCCCCCTGTTTGGGGAGGAGTGTATGGATACCGTGCAAGAGTGTCTACGCGGGCACATCCCGGCAGGATCGGAAAATCAAAGAATTGCGCTGAGAGAAATTTTGGTGGAGCCGAGGGGAATCGAACCCCTGACCTCTACATTGCGAACGTAGCGC
>JAYPUG010000012.1:0-15388 GCA_038133965.1 Rhodospirillaceae bacterium
GGGCTCCTTCACATCCATATCCAGATGCAGAAGAGAAATCCTGCAATGAGGATTCTGCTCGAGATATGCGGGCAGGGTCTCGAAAACATTGCCTTCGACCAGTTGGACATTACGGAACCCCTTGAGGTCGAGGACACGCTCCGTCTCCTCGCGGGTAAGCCCGGGCCCGCTTCCGCCCTCAAAACGCTCGATGAACTCGAGGTCGCCGGCAAGCTCGAGGTTCTCGGTGGGAAACTTTCCGAATGCGTCAAAGCCAACGATCCGTCTGGCGTCGTCGTTCTCGAACAGGGCCCGGAACGTCGCGAAACGTATCAGGGACGCGCCCTTGAAGACGCCCAGCTCGAATATGTCGCCCGGCACGCCCTTGATGAGCTGATAGATCTCGTAATGGGCGAGCAGCTTGTTGATGCGTGAAGGCGGCGAAAACCAGTAGAAGCCGTTCTCATAGTCCCACAGCTGGTCCTCGGATAGATTCCGCAGTTCCATCTCTTCGCTCCCGTTGGCGTGGCAGGCTGCCCCTATTCCCACTCGATCGTGCCAGGTGGCTTCGAGGTCACGTCATAGACCACCCGGTTGATCCCGCGCACTTCGTTGATAATGCGCGTCGCCACACCCGCCACGAAGCTGTGCTCGAACGGGTAGCTGTCGGCCGTCATCCCGTCCGTGGAGGTCACGGCCCGCAGCGCACAGACATGGTCGTAGGTGCGCGCATCACCCATCACGCCCACGGTGCGCACCGGCAGCAGCACGGCGAAGGCCTGCCAGATCCGGTCGTAGAGGCCGGCCTTCCGGATCTCCTCGAGGTAGATGGCGTCGGCGCGCCGCAGGATATCCAGCTTGTCGCGCTCGAAGGTGCCGGGCACGCGGATCGCGAGGCCCGGACCCGGAAAGGGATGGCGGCCCACGATCTCCTCGGGAATGCCAAGTTCGCGGCCAAGATCACGCACCTCGTCCTTGAAAAGCTCGCGCAACGGCTCCACCAGCTTCATGTTCATGCGCTCGGGCAGCCCGCCCACATTGTGGTGGGATTTGATGGTGGCGCTCGGCCCGCCGAACGGACTGACACTCTCGATCACGTCGGGGTAAAGCGTACCCTGTGCGAGGAACTCCGCCCCGCCGATCTTGGCGGCCTCTTCCTCGAATACGTCAATGAAGGTGCCGCCGATAATCTTGCGTTTCGCCTCGGGGTCGCTTTCGCCCTCGAGCTTGTCGAGGAACATGTCGGTTGCGTCGCGCACGACCAGGTGAATGTTGAACCGGTCGCGGAAGACCTGCTCAACCTCTTCGCGCTCGCCCATCCGCAAAAGGCCGTGATCGACGAAGATGCAGGTGAGCTGATCGCCGATCGCCTCGTGGATGAGGACGGCGGCGACGGAGCTGTCCACCCCGCCCGACAGGCCGCAGATGACTCGCCCGTCCCCGACCTGGCCGCGAATCTTCTCGATTTCCGCGGCGCGAAACGCCGCCATGGTCCAGTCGCCCCGGCAGCCCGCGACGTTGTGGACGAAACTGGACAGGAGCCGTGCACCGTCTCTCGTGTGTACGACTTCGGGATGGAACTGAACGCCATAGAACTTTCGCTCGTCGTCGGCGATGGCGGCGAACGGTGCGCCCCGGCTCGTCGCGACAACGCGGAAACCCTCCGGCAGCGCCGTCACCCTGTCGCCGTGGGACATCCACACCTCGGGCACGGTACCCGGCAGCCAGACCTTGTCGAACAGGCCGCACTTATCTGTAACTTCCAGGATTGCGCGCCCAAACTCCTGGTGGTCCGAGCTTTCGACCTTGCCGCCCAGCGCCTGGCACATGAGCTGCTGGCCGTAACAGATGCCGAGGACGGGAATGCCCAGCTCGAACACCACGGGATCAACCGTCGGCGCGGCCTCGGCCGTAACACTCGCCGGTCCGCCCGAAAGGATGACCGCCGAGGGTGCAAAGTCGTCGAGCAGCGCCCGGTCAATGCGGAAACAGGGGTGAATTTCGGAATACACGCCGGATTCGCGCACCCGGCGCGCGATCAGCTGCGTGACCTGCGAGCCGAAGTCGATGATGAGGATTTTTTCGGATACGGGAAGCGCGGTGGACATGGTTCCTGATAGCCGATTCCCGAAGGGTGTGCATCTCCCGCTTGCCCACAGGCACGGGGCGGGGCGACACTGCCATCAGCCTCGAACGCCGAACGGGAAAGGGAGGGTTGTCCCATGAATGCGAACGACGACATCAAGGCGCTGGAAGCGCTGGAGGATCGGCGCCAGGCCGCGATGCTGGCAGGCGATCTCGACACGCTCGGCGAGATTCTCCACGACGAGCTCACCTATGTGCACTCAACGGGCGGAATCGACACCAAGTAGATCTATATCGAGGGGCTTCGCATCGGCACGTTCGTCTACAAGCAACTCACTCGCGACGACCAGACGATCCGGGTCCATGGCGATACCGGCATGGTCTTCTATCACATGGTCGCGGACGTCGAGATCCGGGGAAACATGCGCCGCCTCGACAACCGCCTGCTCGCAGTGTGGGCGCGCGACGGTGGCGAATGGCGGCTCATCGGCCTGCAATCCGGTGCGATTCCCGAACCGGCCTAGAAGCAACCACCCGAGGGTCGGTTACCTGTAGCTCGGCGCGTCCACATCCACGGGCAGCGTCCAGGCATAGCCGGTCATGGCGAGGTCGCGCCCGGCGAACCGTTCGCGGCGTTCGGCAAACCGCTGACCACCCTGCGCCTCATAGAAAAACCGTGACGGGTTCTCCGTCAGCACCCAGACGACGGCTTCGCGCCGGCGTTCGCCCGCCAGCGCCTCGAAGCAGCGGACCAGCAACGCGCTGCCTGCGCCCTCATCCTGGCGGTCGGGATCGACGTAGAGGGTGAAAATCTCGCCATCGTTGGGCGAACGGGGCGAGCCGGGTTCGTGGCGTGCCGGCCCGCAACTGGCAAAGCCGACAACCTCTTCGCCGTTCTCGTCGGCATCGGCGGCCACATAGACCCTGTGCAGGTGGTCGCGGCGACGGATCGTGCGTCGCCACTGGCGCGATTGTCCGTCCGGCGACAGCCGCACCAGGTAGTTGTCGGGGACGATTCCGGCGTAGGAGGCCTGCCACGCCTCGACGTGAATGCGTGCCACCGTCTCGGCATCGCCGGGCTTTGCCGGACGCACATGGATCACGATATCCGCTCCATGACGCAAGCATACATGCCGTCGCAGCCGTGGCGATACGGCGTGAGGAACATCTCCTCCCCCCCGCCCAGGCGATCTGCCACTTCCGCACCCAGGCAATCGGCGACTGGCACCCGGCGAAACGACGGATTCTGTGCGAGGAACGCCTCGACCCTGTTGCGGCCCTCTGCGTCGAACAGGGAACACACCGCATAGACTAGCCGTCCGCCCGGCCGGACCAGCCGCGACCCGGCATCGAGGATCCCGGTCTGCATCCGCACGTACTCCGCGATCCCGGCCGTGTCCGTCCGCCAGCGCAGTTCGGGATTGCGCCGCCATGTGCCCGAGCCTGAGCACGGGGCGTCCACGAGCACGCGATCCGTATTGCCTTCGAAGCCTTCGGGCAGCTCACCGGGTGCAATCTCGCAGATCCCCGCGCAATCGACGCCCAGCCGGCTCGCCCGCGCTGCGATCCGCGCGAGGCGCGCGCCGGAAACGTCGCAAGCGACAAGCGTACCCCGGTTTTCCATCGCAGATGCCAGCGCCAGCGTCTTGCCACCGGCCCCGGCGCAATAGTCGATCACGGCTTCGCCTGCCCGCGCCCCGACCAGGGCGGCAACGAGCTGGCTCGATTCGTCCTGCGGATCGACCAGCCCCTCGCGAAACACCGCGAGCGCGTCGAGATTCGCCGCCGGCGCACTTCGCAGACCGGTATCGGCGAACGGTGTGGGCTCCATGGCGTGTCCCAGTTCCGCCAGCCGCGCGCACACCTCGTCCCGTTTGGCGCGCAAGGTGTTCACCCGCAGATCGACCGGCGCGCGCGCATTGAGGGCCCTTGCTTCATCCGCTGCGGCCTCGCCCCACTGAGCCGTCATGATCTCGAACAGCGGAGCGGGCACGTTCGCCCCGACGCGAATCGGTGCCGTATCCCGGTCGAGCGCCCGGAGGCGATCTGCCATGCCCTCCTCGTCCCCGTCGAGCGCGGGCGCACCGTACTTGCTGCCGTCCAAGAATGCTCCGGGGCTTTCATCCCCATCGAGAACGATCGCGGCGATCGTGCGCGCCCGCGGTGAGGCCGGATCGCCACCTGCGCTCTCCAGCGCCCAGCGATAGAACTCCCCCGCCCGCAGGTCGCGATAGACAAGGTCACGGATCGCCCGGCGGTCGCCCGACCCCGCAAAGCGATGACCGCGGAACCAGCGCGAAAGGATATCGTCCGCCGGCGCATCTCCGCGGGCAATCTCGTCAAGTATCTCAATGGTCGCGGCGAGGCGCGCAGCAGGCGTCATGCCCCGAGAGTACCCGCGCCCCTGCCGGACGCAAGATCAGGCGTTGTGGCGGTAGTTCGGCGCTTCGCGCGTGATCGTCACGTCGTGGACATGGCTTTCGCGCAGCCCCGCGTTGGTCAGGCGAAGGAACCGGCAGTTCTTCTGCATGTCGGCGACGGTCGCGTTTCCGGTGTAGCCCATGGCCGCGCGCAATCCACCGACGAGCTGATGGATCACGTTGCTCGCCGGGCCCTTGTAAGCAACCTGTCCCTCGATGCCCTCGGGCACGAGCTTGAGCGTATCGGCGACCTCGGCCTGGAAATAGCGGTCGGCCGAGCCCCGCGCCATCGCGCCCAGGGAGCCCATGCCACGATAGGATTTGTAGGACCGGCCCTCGTAGAGATAGACCTCACCCGGTGCCTCGTCGGTGCCCGCCAGCAACGAGCCGATCATGGCCACGTCGGCGCCCGCCGCAATCGCCTTGGCCAGATCGCCGGAGTACTTGATGCCACCATCGGCGATGACCGGCACCCCCTGCTTGCCGGCGACCCGGGCGACACCTTCGATGGCGGTGAGCTGGGGAACACCCACCCCCGCCACAACCCGCGTCGTGCAGATCGAGCCCGGCCCGATCCCGACCTTGAGCGCATCCGCGCCGGCATCGATGAGCGCTGCGGCCGCCTCGCCCGTCGCGATGTTGCCGCCGACGATCTGTGCCTTGTTCGAAAGCCGCTTGATCCGCCCCACCTGGTCGATCACGCCGCGCGAATGGCCGTGCGCGGTATCGACCACGATCACGTCCACACCGGCATCGAGCAGCGCCTCGGCGCGTTCGTAGCCGGCGTCGCCCACCCCCGTTGCCGCCGCGACGCGCCGGCGGCCCTGTTCGTCCTTGCAGGCGGTCGGGTAGGCGCGCGCCGTCTCGATATCCTTGACCGTGATCAGGCCGACGCAATGCCCGGCGTCGTCCACCACGAGCAGCTTCTCGATCCGGTGACGATGAAGAAGCTGCTTGGCCTCTTCCATATCGACCCCCTCGCCAACGGTGACCAGTTTCTCGGTCATAAGCTCGCGGATGGGCTGTGCAGGGTCGCTGGCGAAACGCACGTCGCGGTTGGTAACGATCCCCACCAGCGTGCCGGCTTCGCGCGCGACAACCGGAATACCGGAGATCGATTCCCGCTCCATGATCGCCAGCGCATCGGCGAGTGTCTGGTCCGGGTGGATGGTGATGGGGTTCACCACCATTCCGGATTCGAACCGCTTGACCTTGCGCACCTCGTCGGCCTGGGCTTCGGGCTCGAGGTTCTTGTGGATCACTCCCAGTCCGCCAGCCTGGGCGAGCGCGATCGCCATCTCGGATTCGGTGACCGTATCCATCGCCGACGAGAGCAGCGGAATGCCCAGCCGGATGTCGCGCGTGAGTTGTGAGGAGGTATCCGCGTCGGCGGGCAGAATTCGCGATTCCGCCGGTTCGAGAAGTACGTCGTCAAACGTGAGCGCGTCGCGGATTTCCATGCCAACCCTGCCTTCCGGCCAATCTGGAGTTGACGCGGCTTATATACACAATCCGCGATCACCGACAAGCACTCGTCGCGCAAATTCGCGACAGGCCGTCAGCCGTCCTCCCGAAAGCCCGTCGCGACCAGGAACATCTCTACCGAGTCGGCGCGGCTTGCCCCCGGCTTGAACCGGCGAACCGAGGAAAAGCGCGCCCGCATGGCATCGAACAGCGCAGGTTCGTCCGCCCCCTGGAACACCTTGGTCACGAAACCGCCGCCGGGTGCCAGAACCTCGCAGGCGAATGCGAAGGCGGCCTCCGCGAGGGTCATGGTGCGCAGGTGATCGGTCGCGGCATGTCCTGTCGTCGATGTCGCCATATCGGACAGGACGAGATCGACCGGGCCGCCGATTTCGCTCCGCAAACGTGCCACGGCCGCCTCGTCCTCGATGTCGCCCTGCAAAGTCACGGCTCCCCCGAGCGGTTCGATCTCAAGGAGGTCGATGGCAACGACGAGACCGGATTCCGCCTCGGGCTTGACCCGATCGACGACGACCTGGGTCCAGCCGCCGGGCGCGGCGCCAAGATCGACCACCCGCCGCCCCGGGACAAGCAGTTCAAACCGTTCGTCGATCTGCAGGAGCTTGTAAGCCGCGCGCGAACGGTAGCCGTCGCGCTGAGCCGCCTGGACATACGGGTCGTTCAACTGCCGCTGGAGCCAGCGGGTGGAGGACAGTTTTCGGCCCCGTGCCGTGCGGACACGTTCGGAACGCGCACGCGAACCGCCCTGCCCGCCACTGCCCTGACGTTTGCGCGCCACCGCGCCCTCAGACGGTCTGTCCGGGTGCTTCCCGGTCTGCCGTTCGCATCAGGCCGTGAAGAATACCCTCGCGCAAACCGCGGTCGGCGACTCGCAGGCGCCCGACCGGCCAACGGTCGCAGAGCGCGCCCACCCCGGCACAACCGCAAATCACCACAACCGCGCGCGGCGGACCGAGGCCCGGGTGCGCGGCGCGCGATTCCCGGTCGAGCGCCAGCAAGGTATCCCGGGCGCCGCGCAGCTGCCCGAAATCGACTTCGCGGCCATCGACCCGGCTGCGCTCGTAGCGCGGCAGGTCGAGAAACACACCCGTCAGCGTGGTGACGGTACCTGAAGTCCCCACCATCTGGACGGCGCCGTCGGCTACACGCGCCGAAATTCCGTGGCAGGTATCGAACTCGGAAAGAAAGGAGCGCACATAGGCACAGATATCGTCATATACATCCGGTGCCGCGCGTCCGTCCGGCCCCTCGCCGTTCGCGAACTTCTCGCTCAGGGTCACGACCCCGCACGGGATGGAAACACAGCCGAGGATGCGTGTCTCCACATCGGCCCCGGGGCGGCGCCCCGCTTCCAGCTGCAGCCAGGTGATTTGCGTGCTGCCGCCGCCGATGTCGAAGAGCAGGGCGTAGGATTCGTCCTCATCGGGCGCGTCATAGAGAGGCGTACAACCGACGAGTGCCAGTTCCGCCTCCTCCTCCGGCGCGATGATCTCGAGCGCGATGTCCGTTTCATCGAGCACGCGTGCAACGAAGGCATCGCCGTTTTCGGCACGCCGGCACGCCTCCGTAGCGACCGCCCGGAATTTCGTCGCACCGTTCCGGTGAACCTTCGAACGACAGACGCGCAACGCCTCGATCGTACGGTCCATGGCATTTTCGGACAGGCGGTTCGTATGCCCCAGCCCTTCGCCCAGGCGCACGATGCGCGAGAAGGCATCCACGACGCGGAATCCGCCACGGTTCGGCCGTGCGACCAGCAGCCGGCAATTGTTGGTCCCGAGATCGAGGGCGGCATAGGTGTGCGACCAACGGCCGCCGTCGCGCCGTTTGCCGCCTCTCCTGCCGTTGCCGTTTCCCGCACCCACGTGCCCGCCCCTCCCCGGATCGGACTCCACTGCTCCAAGCCCTTGAATTTACACGGGCTGAAGGCGAACTCAAGGCAGGCCCCACGCGTTCAACGGGATTTGCAAAACGTGTGCATCCAACCCGATTTGTTCGCTTTCCAGGCGCGATACGCATCCGGCAGGCAGACGGCGCAGGGCCGGTATCCGGCGCGGCGCGCCATCTCGTCATCTGCGAAAAAGACCCGGTGACGAACGTAGTGTCCGCGCGCGATCCATCGCAGTGCATGGGGACAATCGAGGCGGCCGTAGATGCGTGTTCGCCTGTGGCCGCCGACCCGGCCGGGGATCGGGCTTTCATAGAAACGCCCCGACGCGTCTACCAGACGATAGACCTTTTTCACCATGTACACCGTCCGTCGATTACAGCAGCTACACAAGCCGCGTCGAGTTGTGCTAACACCGCGCGCGCATGGCCGTTGGGGGATCGTCTAACGGTAGGACAGCGGACTCTGACTCCGTAAGTCCCGGTTCGAATCCGGGTCCCCCAGCCAGCCGCGCCCCTTCTACAACTTCGTATACAGGGGCCCCGTCCGAGCGTCCCGGCGGTGACGCGGACTGTATGCCTGTGCCTGGCGCAAACGCCGCCACAGTCCCGCTCGCCTCCCCGGCCAACCAATTCCCCTATCCGTGCGCCACCAGCTTCGTGGGTCGATACGGCTGAGGCTGCTCCATCCGCGTCCCGGTTCGCCACCGCGCGGGCAGGGAAAGCTTCGTCCACCCAATGTATATTACAGTTCGATATATATTATACTAAAACATATCGATTAGATTAGGGACAGTTACGGAGAGGGGCGGTATGGACGCGAAAACCCTTTGCCTGGCCGTTCTGAGCCAGGGTGCGGCGTCGGGATACGAGATCCGCAAGGCGGTCGAGGACGGCCCCTTCGGTCATGTCCAGGACATCGGCTTCAGTTCCATCTACCCGGCATTGTCGCGGCTGCGCGATGACGGTTCGGTGACGGTTACCGAACACACGCAGGAAGGCCGGCCGGACAAGAAAGTCTATGAGCTGACGTCTGCCGGACGGTTCGCACTCTTCGAGGCGCTGCAGGAACCGACCGAGCCCGACCGGTCGCGGTCGGATTTTCTGTTCCGCATGCTCTTCGCCGATATCCTCCCGCCGGCGGCGATCGACGAGATGATCGACCAGAGGGTCGCTGAAATCCGTGAAAGCCTCGACCGCATCGAGGCCCGCGACCGGTTCGCCATGACGAGCCCCGGCGAAGCCTTCGTGAATGGATTCGCAGCGGCAGTGCAGCGTGCCATGGCCGACTACATCGAGGAAAACAGGCACCAGCTCGTCGCGTCCGCCCTGCTCACGCCGCAACGCGCCGTCGCGGAGTAGGAGGAGGCGATGAACAAATCCGTCATCACGGCCCTTGTCCTCGCGGTGGTCGCAGCGGGTTGGATCATCTCCGATCAGATTGCCCCGAACGGTGCTACAGGCAACGACACGCCCGCCGTTGCCGAACTGCCGGACCCACAGCCGATGCAGGTCCGTGTCACGGACCTCTCTGCGACTCCGCGCGTCGAGATCGTGGACGTCACCGGACGCACCGAAGCTTCGCGCAGGGTCAATATACGTGCCGAGACGCGCGGCCAGGTCTCGGACGTCATGGTACGCCGCGGCGACCGTGTCGAGAGCGGCGCAGCCATTGCGCGACTGCGTCCCGACGACCGGACCGCGAAACTGGCTGAAGCGATGGCCACACTGCGCCAACGCGAGATCGAGTTCGAAGCCGCCCGACAGCTGAGCGACAAGGGCTTTCGCTCCCAGACAGAAAAAGCTGCGGCACAGGCACGCCTCGATGCGGCACGCGCCGTCGTCGAGCAAATGGAAATTGACATCGACCGCACAACCTTCCGTGCGCCGTTCGACGGCACCATCGATGCCGGTCATGTCGAACTCGGCGACTATGTCCAGGTCGGCGACGGTGCGGCGACCGTGGTCGATCTCGACCCCATGCTCGTCGTCGGCAACGTCAGCGAACGCCAGGTCGGCTTTGTTACGGACGGGATGCCGGGAACCGTGCGCCTGATCGACGGGACCGAACGGACGGGAACCGTGCGATTCGTCGCCCCGGTCGCCGAGCCGAGCACGCGCACCTATCGGGTCGAACTCGAAATCCCCAACACCGACCGTTCGATCCGCGACGGCATTACGGCAGAAATCGAAATTCCCGTGTCGGAGTCGCCCGCACATTTCGTCACACCCTCGGCGCTCACCCTCAACGATGACGGCGTCGTCGGCGTCAAGATCGTGGACGCGGGCGATGTGGTTCGTTTCGCGCCCGTCGAGATTATCGCCGACGAGCCGGAAGGCATCTGGATCGGAGGCCTGCCCGACAAAATCCGTCTTATCGTCGTAGGGCAGGAGTTCGTCATCGACGGCGAACGCGTGCGTCCGGTCTCCGGCGCGATTGGCACGACGGGAGCCGGCGGCACATGAGCCTGATCGATGCAGGTCTGAATCGCGCCCGCACGGTCCTGGCAAGCCTCGTCCTGCTTCTGGTCGCCGGCGCCTTCTCCTTCGTCGCGATCCCCAAGGAAGCGGAACCCGACGTCAACATCCCCATCATCTATGTCTCCATGCATCACGAGGGCATATCGCCCGAGGATGCAGAGCGGCTCCTGATCCGGCCGATGGAGGCCGAGGTGCGATCGATCGAGGGATTGAAGGAGGTGCGCGCCACCTCCTACCTCGGCGGCGGCAACGTGGTGCTGGAGTTCGAGGCGGGCTTCGATCCCGACATCGCCCTCGACGACGTGCGCGAGAAGGTCGATCTGGTCCGCCCGGACCTGCCCGAAGACACCGACGAGCCGACGGTCAACGAGGTCAACATCAGCCTCTTCCCTGTCCTCGTGGTCACGCTGTCCGGCGACGTTCCCGAGCGCACTCTGATGCGCCTGGCGCGCAGCCTGCAGGATGCGATCGAGGCCATCCCCCCGGTGCTTGAGGCCAAGATCGGCGGTGACCGGGACGAGCTGGTCGAAATCGTCGTCGAACCCGAACTTCTGGAGAGCTATGGCGTGGACCCGGCCGCGCTGCTCAACCTTCTGTCCCGCTCGAACCAGCTGGTCGCAGCCGGCTCGCTCGATACGGGCCGCGGCCGGTTCGCCATCAAAGTTCCCGGCCTGATCGAGAACGTGGACGACATTCTGAACCTCCCCGTCAAGGTGGATGAGAACGCGACGGTCACCTTCCGCGACCTCACGTCGGTTCGGCGCACCTTTCGAGACCGCGAGACTCTCGCGCGCGTGGACGGAAAGCCCGCCGTCTCGCTCGAAATTTCGAAACGCACCGGCTCAAACATCATCGAGACGATCGCGCGCGTTCGCGATGTCGTGGATACCGAGAGCGAAGGATGGCCCGACGCCGTCCATATCGACTTCTCCCAGGACAAATCCGTTCGCGTCAGCACCATGCTCCGCGACCTGCAGAACAACGTCCTGAGCGCCGTCCTGCTCGTGATGATCGCGGTGGTGGGCGCGCTCGGGCTTCGATCCGGCATTCTCGTTGCCGTTGCCATTCCGGGCTCGTTTCTCACGGCCATCCTCGTCATCAACACGCTCGGCCTGACGGTGAACATCGTCGTCCTGTTTTCGCTGATCCTCGCGGTCGGCATGCTCGTGGACGGCGCCATTGTCGTGACCGAGTACGCCGACCGGAAGCTCCGCGAGGGCGAGCCGGCCGAAATCGCCTATGCCCAGGCCGCCAAGCGCATGGCATGGCCGATCATCGCATCGACCGCAACGACGCTTGCTGCCTTTGCGCCCCTTCTGTTCTGGCCCGGAATCGTCGGCGAGTTCATGAAATTCCTGCCGATCACGCTTGTGGCGACCCTTACGGCCTCGCTTGCCATGGCGCTGCTGTTCGTGCCGGTGCTGGGTGCGAACTTCGCAACTGTCTCGCGCATTTTCATCGTCGTGGGCTGCGCGGTGGCGGGCGCATTGGCCCTGACCGCCATTGGAAATGCGCTTCTCGCGGCCACGTTCGGCGATAGCCCCGCACCTGCTTTCGTTCGCCCGCTCATGACGGTCACCCTGGGCGGCGCGGGCGTGTTCCTCGGCATCTGGCTCGGCGCGAAACTCGCCGCCCGTGCGGTGCGCAGCCTTGGAAGGCCGGTGGCCACTGAAAGCGACCAGGCAGCCCTGCTCGCAGGGCAGCGCAACTTCGACGCTTCCGCGCTAACCGGCATCACCGGTCTCTATGTCCGCCTGCTCCGGGGCGCCCTGAAACAGCCCGGGCTGATACTGACCGCGGCCGTCGCGGTGCTTGTCGGTTCCTGGGTCCTCTACGGCGCATTGGGCAAGGGTGTTGAATTCTTCCCCGATGTCGAGCCCGAGCAAGCGGCGTTGCAGATCCACGCGCGCGGAAATCTCTCGGTTGCAGAGAAATCCTCTCTCGTCTCCGAGGTCGAGGCACGCGTCCTCGCGCTCCAGCGCGAGCGCGGCGAGTTCAAGTCCGTCTATTCGTTGTCGGGCAACCTGCCGATCCGCGACGAGGAAGCCGAGGATGTCATCGGCACGATCAACCTCGAGTTCCAGGAATGGGACCGTCGCCGGCCGGCGGACGTGATCCTCGCCGACATCATCGAACGGTCTTCCGATCTCGCCGGCATCTTCGTCGAGACGCGGAAGGCCGAGGCCGGCCCGCCCGTCGGCAAACCGGTCCAGATTCAGTTCGCGTCACGCTACCCCGAATTGCTCGAGGTCGAGGTCGCCAAGGTGCGGCGCTTCGTCGATGGACTGGAGGGCCTCAAGGATGTCGAGGACAGCCGCCCCCTGCCGGGGATCGAATGGGAAATCGCCGTCGATCGTGCGGAAGCCGCCAAGTTCGGCGCAGACGTGACGATGATCGGCAACGCGGTGAAGTTCGTGACCAACGGCATGAAGATCACCGATTACAGGCCCGACGACAGCGACGACGAGATCGATATCGTCGCGCGCTACCCCTATGACGAGCGCACCAT
Source organism: Rhodospirillaceae bacterium (assembly GCA_038133965.1). Classification (GTDB taxonomy): domain Bacteria; phylum Pseudomonadota; class Alphaproteobacteria; order UBA6615; family UBA6615; genus JAYPUG01. Next base: position 12,847 of record JAYPUG010000012.1, read on the forward strand.
CGACCAACTGGACGAAATCCGGCTTCAGACATCCGAGGGCCTGGTCCCGATCAGCAACTTCGTTGAACGCACGGCCCAGCCGCGCACCGGCCAGTTGCGGCGCGTGGACGCGATCCGGGTGATGACGATCAAGGCTGACGTCCTGCCCGGCGTGCTGGCGGACGACATGGTGCGCCAGGTTCGGGCCTGGCTGCCGGACGCCGGCATTGATTCGCGGGTCGAGGTGGAGTTTCGCGGCGAAGACGAGGAACAGAAGGCCGCCCAGGCATTCCTGCAGAAGGCATTCGGCGTCGCGCTGTTCCTGATGGCGATCATCCTGGTGACCCAGTTCAACAGCTTCTATTCGGCCTTCCTCATTCTCTCGGCCGTGGTCATGTCCACGGTCGGCGTGATGCTCGGCCTGCTGGCCATCGGCCAGCCCTTCGGGATCGTGATGTCCGGCATCGGGGTGATCGCCCTCGCGGGCATCGTCGTGAACAACAACATCGTGCTCATCGACACCTTCGACCGTCTGCGAAAGCAGCTGCCCGATCCGCGCGATGCCATCCTGCTTACCGGCGCACAGCGCCTGCGACCGGTGCTGCTGACCACGGTCACCACGGTCCTCGGCCTGATGCCCATGGTGCTGCAGCTCAACATCGATTTCGTGAACCGCGAGATCAGCCAGGGTGCGCCATCGACCCAGTGGTGGGTGCAGCTCGCCACGGCGATCGTCGCAGGGCTCTCCTTTGCAACCATTCTGACGCTCGTCATCACACCGAGCGCGCTGATGCTGCGCGAAAACCTGATCGCCCGCCGCGCGGCGCGAACGGCTGGCGCCAGCACCGCACCCGCAGAATAGACGTTACTGCTAGTTTACTGCGGGGATCGTGAAGACCTGGCCGGGATAGATCAGGTCAGGATCGCGAATCTGGTCCTTGTTGGCCTCGTAGATCAGTGTGAACTGCAATCCTGAGCCGTAGCGCTGGCGCGCAAGCTTCCAGAGGTGATCACCCGGCTGGATGATCGCAATCCGACCCGCGGGCAGATCAGCCAGAGGCACTTCGCGAATGAAGGGTATTTCCGACCGCGCGACGACCGAACCGTCGGGACCGATCTGATCGACGCGCAGGTTATACGCGCCGGCCGGTACGGCATCGCCGAGTTCCAGAGACCAGCGGCCTTCCGCGTCTGCCACTGCTGACCCGACGAGCCTGTTGTCGAGATAGATGCGCACCGTGCTGCCCGGTGCGGCCGTTCCCGACAGCGTCGTATTGCCGTCCGCATCGTAGTCAATGGCACCGACGGCCGCCGATGCGCCTTCGCCGCCCGGCCGCTGCAGCACCTCCGCTGCGCCTGCGCCTTCACGCGGCACCGCCACGGCCACAGCACCCGTGTCGCCGCCTGCCCGTTCGGGCACGACGAGTGCCACAACCCTGTCCGCCGCCATAGGTTCGACACCTTCGCATTCGGCGACGAGCGTCAGCTCGCGATTGCCGGGCGCCAATGCTTCTTCGGGCACAAGGACCCATTCGCCCGAGCGGTCGACCACCGTCCGCCCCACTTCGACCCCGTTCTCGCGAACCACGATGGTGCAACCCGCGGTCGCACGGCCGGCGATCACCACGTTGCCGTTCTCATCGACACGCACGATATCGAAATCCGGCGCCGTCGGACCCGCCGGTGCTTCGGGCGTCGCATCGCTGCCGGGCGTCGCGGCCTGCGGGCCGGTTTGCGGCGCCGGCGCCGTGACGGGAGCGTCGGGTTCGGGCAGCTGGAAGAACATCACCGCACCCGCGATGATGCCGATCACGAGTACGGCTATGCCGCCGTAAAGAAGCGATTTGCTCACGGACCGGTCCCGAAAGAATCCTGTTATATGAACAACGTATTACGGTGTCTGACTCAACGCAATCTGCAGCACACGAACGAGGAAACCCAGGCTCCATGAACGGCATCGGATCGATCTGCGTCTATTGCGGCTCCTCGAACGCCGGGCCGCCGGCCCATCGCGAGATGGCGGCCACGCTCGGCCGCGGCATGGTGACGCGCGACATCGATCTGGTTTACGGCGGCGGCCGGGTCGGCGTGATGGGCGCAATCGCCGACGCCGTGATGGCCGCGGGCGGGCGCGTGACCGGCGTGATCCCCGATTTCCTGATGAAGCACGAGGTCGGTCACACCGCGTTGTCGGCGCTCGAGATCGTCGAAACCATGCACGAGCGAAAGGCGCGCATGGCCGAGCTGTCGGACGCGTTCATCGTGCTCCCGGGCGGGCTCGGCACGCTCGAGGAACTCTTCGAAATCGTCACCTGGCGACAGCTCGGCCTGCACGACAAACCGGTCGTCGCAATCAACCCGGACGGCTATTGGGATCCGCTGCGCGCCCTCATCGAACGCGCCGTCGAAACAAAGTACGCCCGGCCCGAGAATGCAGGCCTGCTCGCCTTCGCGGACAGTCCGGAAGGCGCGCTCGACTGGCTGGCCGGTCAGGCCGGCCGCGAGACGCACCTCGATTCGGATCGCCTGTAACGGCGTACGCTCAGGCCCCCCAGGGCGGGAT
>JAYPUG010000013.1:0-15248 GCA_038133965.1 Rhodospirillaceae bacterium
TCATCAACGCCGCGACGCGCGAGATCAGCCTGCCCGACCTGCCGTTCGACCTGGCAGCTGTGCCGCGCATCACGGTCGTGGCCTGCGGCACGGCCTGCTATGCGGGCTGGGTCGCCAAGTACTGGCTGGAACAGGTCGCGCGCATCCCCGTCGAGATCGATATCGCATCGGAGTTCCGCTATCGCGAGGCGCCGTTGCCCGAGGGCGGGGTGGCGCTGTTCGTGAGCCAGTCCGGCGAGACGGCCGACACGCTGGCCGCGCTGCGCCACTGCCGCGCGCAGGGCCAGTACGTCGTCTCGGTCGTGAATGTCGGCGAGAGTTCCATTGCGCGTGAATCCGACGTGGTCCTGCCGACCCTGGCCGGCCCGGAAATCGGGGTCGCCTCGACCAAGGCCTTCACCACGCAGCTCGCCGTGCTCGCCTGTTTCGCGATCGCCGCGGCGCGTGCGCGCGGCGCCGTTGACGATGCGGGCGCGGCGGCGCTGGCGGGTGCGCTGACCGAGGTGCCCTCGCGCATGACCGAGGTGCTCAACCATGACGAGGCGCTGCGCGAGATCGCACGCGACGTGGCGAAGGCGCGTGACGTGCTCTATCTCGGGCGTGGCACGGCGTTCCCGCTCGCGATGGAAGGCGCGCTCAAGCTCAAGGAAATCTCCTACATCCACGCCGAGGGTTATGCCGCCGGCGAGATGAAGCACGGGCCCATCGCACTGATCGACAACGACGTTCCGGTGATCGTGCTGGCGCCGAATGACGCGCTGTTCGACAAGACGCTCTCCAATGTCGAGGAGGTGATCGCGCGCGGCGGCAAGGTGGTGTTCATGTCCGACCGGGCGGGCGTCGCGAAACTGTCCGACAAGGCCTTTGCGCGGGTGGAGATGCCCGCCGTCGATCCGTTCGTCGCGCCGCTGCTCTACGCCATCCCGATCCAGCTGCTGGCCTATCATACCGCCGTCGCCAAGGGCACGGACGTGGACCAGCCTCGCAACCTGGCCAAGAGCGTCACGGTGGAGTAGCCACGAACACTCCCGTGTGCAGTCGCGCAGCAAATCGTTAACCCGGACCCGCCATAGTCGAGCTTCCCGATCCGCGGCTTCGTGCCGCGGGAACGACCGGAGGCGCGGGAGCCGGAATGGCCCGTTTCGCCCATATCGATGCGTTGCACGCGGACTATGCGGCCGGACGCAACGTCATGCGCGCCTTCAATGACCGGCACGGCCTTCGCCGCAATGCACCGGAGTCCATCGAGGCGGCCTACGAGATCCAGGCTGGCCAGTACATTCGCAACCTTGCCGACCTGCCGGCCTACTACGACGCCTATACCGACGAGCAGGCGGCGATCTTCACCGAACATTTTCCCGGTTGCGAAAGTGTCATCGACGCTGGTTGCGGCGAGCTCACAACGACCGCGCTGCTGTTTTCGAAGATTGATCTGCCGCGGCAATGTCTGGCTTTCGATCTGGCCTGGAGCCGGGTCAATATCGGCCGCGACCACTACCGTGCGACAGTCGATTCGGAGCGTGCCGAACGAACGGAACTGTTCGTCGCCGACATCTGTGAAATCCCGTTGCCCGACAACTCCGTCGATGTGGTGGTCACGTCCCACGCGCTCGAGCCGAACCACGGGCGCGAGCCGTTCCTGGTCGCTGAACTGCTGCGGATCGCGCGACGCGGGCTCATGCTGTTCGAGCCGTCCTGGGAACTGGGCGACGACGACCAGCGCGACTACATGGACGAGCACGGCTTCGTTCGCGACCTGGCGGGTCATTGTACCCGCGCGGGCGGCCTCGTCGCCGAGGAAAGGCTGACCGAGGTCCATCACAATCCGCGCAACCGCACGGCCGCGATCGCCATTTACAAGCGCGACCCCGGGTCCGCGAACGACCCCGTTCTGGTCGATCCCGTAACCCGCGACGCCCTTGTGTTCGACGAGGAGGACCGTGTGTATCACGCGCCCGCACGCGGTGTGGTCTATCCCTGCCTGCGGGGGATACCGGTGCTCAAGGAGAGCGCGGGCATGCTCGCGACGGGTTTCTCCGTCGAAAGCGACGAGGCCTAGCGGCCCCAGATCAGCATTACGGCCAGCAACAGGGCGAGATATCCGATCAACAGGCGGTGCGACAGCACGTCGGAGATCCGGTGCGAGACACGGACCCCGAGCGGTGATCCGACGATTGCACCCAGGGCGAGGCCGGCGAAGGCCGGTCCATAGACATATCCGAGCGCAAAGCGCGGCAGATCGGGTTCGTTGAGGCCGCCGTAGATGTACCCGATCGCGGCGGCGACACCGAGCGGCCCCGAGATCGCCGAGGCGGTCGCGGCCACCATCGTCGTCGGGTAGCGCAGGCGTCGCAGATAGGGGCCCACGATGATTGCCGGCCCGGGCCCGAGCAGTGATCCCGTGAAGCCGCACACGGTGCCGTGCAGCCAGAGAAGCGGCCCCTGGGCGCGGTTGAGGTCGCCGCCGCCCGCGACCGACGCGTGGCCGCGATAGAAGATGCCGCGCACGATCGTCAGGACGATGAAGGAGATGAAGATTGCCTTCAGGACGACGCCCGGCAGCAGGTCCCCGAACAGCGAACCCGCCAGCGCCCCCAGCACGATGAACGGGGTGAACCTTGCAAGCAACGCCAGCTGCAGGTCGCCCGCCCGGTACCGCAACACCGAGATATAGATGGCGGTCGCGACCATGACCGACAGCGCGGTGCCGACGGATATGTGCATGACCAGATTGTCTGAAACGCCCTGCAGCGGCAGGCCGATGATCAGCGCGGGCGCCATGGTGAAGGCACCGCCGACGCCGAACAGCGCGGCGACGAAGCCCGCCAGCGCGCCGGCGGCGAGATAGATCAGGACGATTTCGATGAACATACCGGACCCTCAGCCCCGAAATTCCTGGGCGAGCATCACGACGAGCACGATGGCCAGGTACAGGAGGTATAGGCGTCCCTGCAGGTGGTCGTCGAGCCGGCGCGACAGCCGCAGGCCCAGCGGCGCGCCCGCGAGCCCGCCGACGGCGAGACCCGCGAAGGCGGGCGCGTAGAGGAACCCGAGGCTGCCCGGCGGCAGCCCGGGTTCGTTCAGGCCACCGACGATGTAGGTGCCGCCCGCGAACAGGCCGAGGCAGGCGGCGAGCGTCGAGGCGGTGGCGATGGTCGTCGCCATGGGAAACCGAAGCTTGCGCAGGAACGGTGCGACGAGCACGGCGGGACCGGGTCCCATCAGCGAGCCGAGGAAGCCCGCGAGACTGCCCGTGATCCAGTATTCGGGCCCGCCCACACCGCTCAGGTCACGGCCGCTCCTGAGGTCGGTGATGCGCCCCGTCAGCAGGCCTCGCACGATGGTCAGCGCGATGAAGAACACGAAGATCGCCTTGAGGATGTCGCCGGGCAGCGCATCGCCCACGGTCGCGCCCAGCACCGCGCCGACGATCACCAGCGGCGCGAAGCGCGCGACGAGGCGCAGGTTTGTGTCGCCCGCCCGCCAGCGCAGCACGGCCGTGAAACTTGCGGTCACGAAGATCACGGCCTGGGTCGTGCCGACCGTCAGGTGCATCGTCTGTGCACCGCCGATGTCCTGCACGGTCAGCGCGATCAGCAGGATGGGCGCCACGGCGAAGCCGCCGCCGACGCCGAACATGGCGGCGACGATGCCGGCGAAGACGCCCATGGCGACATAGATGGCAATGATCTCGACTGGCACGCAGGAACCCCCGGTGGATTCCCCTTAACGGGCGCCCGCCGGGCGCGCAATGGCGTGGCGATGCAGCCGGCGCATGTGCGACGCGGAGCCGGGGAGCTCAGACCGTGTGGGCGACCATGACTGTCAGCACCGCCGAGAGGTAGGCGATGAACAGCCAGGCCTGGAGCCGGTCGGCGATGCGGTGCGAGAAACGGATGCCGAGCGGCGAGCCCGCGAGCGCGCCGGCGGTAAGCGCCAGGAACCCCGGCAGGTAGAGATAGCCGAGGCTTCCCGCCGGCAGGCCCGCTTCGTCGAGCCCGCCGACGATGTAGCCGCCCGCGGCCGTGATGCCGACCAGTCCCGCCAGCGAGGCGCTTGTCGCCGCGATCACGGGCATGGCGAAGTCGAGGCGGCGCAGCTGCGGAGCAAGCAGGATCGCGGGACCCGGCCCCAGTACGCCGCCGGACGCGCCCGACAGGGTGGCGAAGAACCAGACGAGCGGGCCGCGCGCGTTCGAATGGTGTGCCCCGGCCCCGCCACCGCGCCGCCGTCGTTGCTGGACAAGAGCGTGGACGATCGAAAAGGCGACGAAGCCGATGAACATGATCTGCAGGACGATGCCGGGGAGCGCATCGCCGATGATCGCGCCGACGATGGCGCCGCCGGCGACGAAGGGCGCGAGGCGCAGGACCAGGGGTATCAGAAGGTCGCCCGCCCGGTAGCGCAGAATGGTCGTCAGGATTGCCGTCACCACCTGGGTCGCCAGCGAGGTGCCGATGGTCAGGTGCATGATGTGGGTCGAGACCACCCCCTGGAAGGTGAGGGTGAGGATCAGCGCGGGCGCCAGTACGAAAGCGCCGCCAACCCCGAACAGGCCGGACACGAAGCCCGCAAACACGCCTGCGGCGAGGTAGATGGCGACGATTTCGGTCATGCGGGCGTTCTGCTGTCTGGCGGCGGGGTTGCGGTCGTGGGGTCCGTCAAGCGCTCGTGACCGCCCGACCGTTTGCTTTTGCGGGTCTGCGCGCTAATTACCCGGCAACGGAATACGCGTGCGCCGACGGCGCCGCAACGACCATCGCGAAGGGAATGTGCCGTGGCGGATTACGATTACGACCTGTTTGTCATCGGGGCGGGCTCGGGCGGCGTGCGCGCCTCGCGGTTTTCGGCGGGATACGGCGCACGCGTGGCCGTCGCCGAGGACCTGCACATGGGCGGGACATGCGTGAATGTCGGCTGCATCCCCAAGAAGCTCTTCGTCTATGCCGCCCACTTCCACGAGGATTTCGAGGACGCAGCCGCCTATGGCTGGACCGTCGGGCCGCGTTCGCTCAACTGGCGCACCCTGGTCGAAAACAAGGACAAGGAAATCGGCCGCCTCAACGGCATCTACCAGCGCCTGCTCGAGAATTCCGGCGTCGAGGTTATCGAGGGCCGTGCAACGGTCGTCGATCCCCACACCGTTGCCGTCGGCGACAGGACCTACACGGCCGAGAACATCCTGGTCGCGGCCGGAAGCTGGCCCACCGATCTCGGCTACGAGGGCGGCGAATACGTCATCAACTCCAACGACGCGTTCTATCTCGACGCGCTGCCGAAGCGGGTGGTGGTCGAGGGCGGCGGATACATCGCGGTCGAGTTCGCGGGCATCTTCAACGGGCTGGGCGTCGATACGACGCTGGTCTATCGCGGGCCGATATTCATGCGCGGCTTCGACGATGACATCCGTGCCCATCTCAAGTCCGAGATGGAGAAGAAGGGGATTACGCTTCGCTTCAACTCGAGCTTCGAGAGGGTGGAGAAGACCGACGACGGGTTCACCGTGCACCTCGCGGACGGCGAGGCAATCGAGACCGACCTCGTCATGTCCGCCATCGGCCGCCGCCCCAAGGTTGCGGGGCTGGGACTGGAAGAGGCCGGGGTCGAACTGAAAGAGAACGGCGCGGTCGTCGTCGATGAACATTTCCGCACGACGGTGCCCTCGATCTGGGCCATCGGCGACATCATCGACCGCTACCAGCTTACGCCGGTGGCGCTGGCCGAAGGCATGGCGGTGGCCAATACGCTCTACCGCGACACGCCGACGACGGTTGATTACGACTACATTCCGACCGCGGTGTTCAGCCAGCCGCCCATCGGCACCGTCGGACTGACCGAGGCCGAGGCGCGCGAGAAATACGGCGCCGTGTCGATCTTCAAGAGCGAGTTCAAGGCGCTGAAGCACACGCTGACGGGGCGCGATGAGCGGACCCTGATGAAGATGATCGTGGACAAGGCGTCGGACCGGGTGGTTGGCGTACACATGGTGGGCGCGGATGCGGGCGAGATCGTCCAGGGCATCGCCGTCGCCATGAAGGCCGGCGCGACCAAGGCCGTGTTCGATTCCACCATCGGCATTCATCCGACCTCGGCCGAGGAGTTTGTCACCATGCGCGAACCGGTGGCCGAAGAGGTGCCCGAAGCGGCGGAGTAAGTCTGCAGGTTTGCTAGCGCTTTGAATTTGTGCGATTTTCGCTGGCAATCGCACTGCGGGCGGCTTATACGCTGGCCCCTCGCGAAGGCGAGACCTGGTAACACGGAAAGACGGACGGACCGCGTGCCCCCCGGGCGCAGGTTCTGAAAAACGATGGCGAACAACTGGACTCCCGAAAGCTGGCGCACGCACGACATCCTGCAGGTGCCGGACTACAACGATTCCGAGGCGCTCGTGGGCGTCGAAGGCGAGCTGCGCAAGCAGCCCCCGCTGGTGTTTGCGGGCGAGGCCCGCGCGTTGCGCGCGCAGCTCGGCCGCGTGGCGGAAGGCCAGGCTTTTCTGCTCCAGGGCGGCGACTGCGCGGAAAGCTTCGCCGAGTTCCACGCCGACAACATCCGCGACACCTTCAAGGTCCTGCTGCAGATGGCGGTGGTGCTGACCTACGGTGCCGCCTGCCCCGTGGTGAAGGTGGGCCGGCTGGCCGGCCAGTTCGCCAAGCCGCGCTCCGCGCCGACCGAGACGATCGACGGCGTCGAATTGCCGAGCTACCGCGGTGACATCATCAACGACATGGCCTTCGAGGCCGATGCGCGCGAGCCGGACCCGGCGCGCATGCTGCGTGCCTACAACCAGGCCGCCGCGACCCTGAACCTGTTGCGCGCCTTCGCCCAGGGCGGCTTCGCCGACCTGCACCAGGTGCACCGCTGGAACCTGGATTTCGTGAAGACGAGCCCCCAGGGCGCGAAGTTCGAGGAGCTGGCCGCGCGCATCGAGGAAACGCTCGCGTTCATGGCCGCTTGCGGCCTGACGAGCGAGAACGTGCCGCAGGTCTCCGAGACGGATTTCTACACCAGCCACGAGGCGCTGCTGCTGGTCTATGAGCAGGCGCTGACCCGGCAGGATTCGCTGACCGGCAAGTGGTACGACACGTCGGCCCATATGCTGTGGATCGGCGACCGCACGCGCCAGCCCGACGGCGCCCATGTGGAGTTCCTCTCCGGCGTCGAGAACCCGATCGGCATGAAGTGCGGCCCGTCGCTCGATCCCGACGAGCTGCTTCGCCTGCTCGACGTGCTCAACCCCGAAAACGAGGCGGGCCGGATCACGCTCATCTGCCGGATGGGCGCGGAAAAGGCCAAGGAAGGCCTGCCGCCGCTGGTGCGCAAGATCGCCGCGGAGGGCCGCAAGGTCGTGTGGTCGTGCGATCCCATGCACGGCAACACGGTGAAAGCCTCGACCGGCTACAAGACACGTGCCTTCGACCAGATCCTGTCGGAGGTCGATACGTTCTTCGACGTGCACCGGGCCGAAGGCACCCATGCTGGCGGCGTTCACTTCGAGATGACCGGCCAGGACGTGACCGAATGCATCGGCGGCGCCCAGGCGATCACCGAGGAAGGCCTCGCCGACCGCTATCACACCCATTGCGACCCGCGGCTGAATGCCAGCCAGTCGATCGAGCTCGCCTTCCAGATCGCCGAGCGCCTCAAGCGCCAGCGCGAGCAGGCGGGTGCCGATGCCGCCGCGGCGGCCGCAAGCAGCCGCGCGGCCGAGTAACCGGGCCGGCCTGCACCGCCACGCCGCAACGGTGAAACGGGGGCGATATGGTGGACACCATCGATCCTGACGACACGCGGGCCGACAGCGATATGCCGCCGGTACGCACCCCGCAGGCGCCGCGTCCGGGCGTGGACGAGGTTGCGTCGCTGACCGACACCTACTTCAACAAGACACGCGAGATCGTCGGCAAGTTCGGCGACACACGCGTCACCTACGCCGTGTTCATGCGGCGGCCCGTGATCTGCGCGCCGCGCCTGGCGCTGGACTGGCTGGAAGCCATCGCGAAGGCCCGGGGCGTCGAGTTCGACATCGACCTGCGCTTCGACGAGGGTCGCTGGGTCGGTGCGGGCGAACCGCTGATGTACATCTCGGGATCGATGCATGAGCTGGTCGATCTGGAAACGCTCTACCTGCAGAAGCTCGGCGCGGCCTGCGTTGCGGCCTACAACGCCGCGGCCATGTGCGTCGATCTGCCGAAGGTGGCGTTCATGGCCTTCGATGCGCGCCATTGTGCCGGGCCGGACATGGCCGAGCTGATGGCCTATGCCGCGTCGGTCGGCTCGGGCCGTGCAAGGCGAAAGGTCGGCGCGATCGGCTTCGTCGGCAACGCGACCGACGCGACGTCCCATTTCTTCGACCAGCCCCGCGGGCTCGGCACCATGCCGCACGCGCTGATCGGCTATGCCGGCTCGACCGTGCGTGCCGCCGAGATGTTTACCGAGACCCATCCAGGCGAGCCGTTGACAGTGCTGGTGGACTATTTCGGTCGCGAGGTGTCCGACAGCCTCGAGGTGTGCCGCCGCTTCCCTGACCTGGTCGAGGCCGGCCAGCTGTCGCTGCGTCTCGACACGCCGGGCGGGCGCTATGTCGAGGGGCTCGACCCGACGGGAAGCTACGCGGTGCTCGAACGCCATGCCCCCGACGCGATCCGCGGTTACCGGACGGAGGGCGAACTGCGCCACCTGATTGGCGGCGGTGTTTCGGCGGCCGGGCTGTGGCACCTGCGCGAGCGGCTCGACGAGGGCGGTTTCGAGAAGGCCCGGATCGTCGCCTCGTCAGGCTTCGGCCCGGAGAAGTGCAAGGTGATGGCCGCGGCCGATGTGCCCATCGACGCCATCGGCACCGGCTCGTTCCTGCCCGGCGACTGGCAGGAGACCTACGCCACGTCCGACATCGTGGAATATGGCGGGACCAAGCGGGTCAAGGTCGGCCGCGAGTTCCTGCTTCGCAAGTAGGCCCGCCGGCATGAGCGGCTATCAGGAATTCCTCGGCATCGTTGCGAACTATGCGGCGATCGCGACCGCGCTCGTCGCCGTGACCGGCTACGGCCTCTACCGCCTGGAACTGCGGCGCAAGCGTCGGCTTCTGGGAGATTATCTGCGTGAGCGCAAGGCGGCGGCAAAGCGCGAGGGCAGGAAGGGCCAGCATACGGTCCTGCACCTGATGGCGAAGCTGCGCCTGAGCGAGACCGAGGTTTTCCAGGCGAGCTTTCGCAGCCGCAAGGTCCGGCCGGTGCTCGCAACGGACAGGACCACGGGCCATGCGCGCGACATCCTGTTCGAGTATGACGACGGCTCGGAGGATGACGCCGCGCCGCGTTGACACGCCATCGGGCGGACCCTACCGTCCGCCCTCGTTTTCACCCGGACACCCCGCCGGACATGACCGACACGCTCAAGATCACGCTTGCCCAGCTCAACCCAGTCGTCGGGGATATCGAGGGCAACATCACGAAGATCCGCGCCGCGCGTGTTGCCGCGATGGGGCAGGGCGCGGACCTGGTGATCGGCACCGAGCTGTGCGTCACCGGCTATCCGCCCGAGGACCTGATCCTGAAGAATGCCTTCGTGCGCGCCGCGATGGATGCGGTCGAGGCGCTGGCGGCGGAAACGGCGGATGGCGGGCCCGGGCTGATCGTCGGCGCACCGTGGTTCGATGAGGCCGGAAACCGCTACAACGCGGCGGTCGTGCTGGACGACGGCAAGGTCCAGACGGTCCGCTTCAAGTGGGACCTGCCGAACTACGGCGTCTTCGATGAGAAGCGGGTCTTCGATTCCGGCGAGCTGCCGGGACCGGTGAACTTCCGTGGCGTGCGCCTCGGTCTCGCGGTCTGCGAGGACATGTGGACCCCCGATGTCGCCGAGACCCTGATGGAGTCGGGGGCGGAGATCCTCGTCTTCCTCAACGGCAGCCCGTACGAGCGCGACAAGGTCGATGTGCGCATGAACCTCGCTGTCGCGCGCGTCACCGAGACGGGCCTGCCGCTGATTTATGTGAACCAGGTGGGCGGCCAGGACGAGCTCGTCTTCGACGGCGGCTCGTTCGTGCTCGGCGCCGACCGGCGGCTCGCCGCGGCCTCGGCCCAGTTCGTCGAGGACCTCACGCGGACCGAATGGACGCGCGGCGGCGATGGCTGGATCTGCACGTCGGACGACATGACCGACTGGATCGAGGGCAGCGAGCGCATCTACCAGGCGATGGTGCTGGGCCTGCGCGACTATGTGAACAAGAACGGCTTTCCCGGCGTCGTGCTGGGCCTGTCTGGCGGCATCGATTCCGGCATCACGGCCGTGGTCGCCGTCGACGCGCTCGGCCCCGACCGGGTGCACTGCGTGATGATGCCCTCGCCCTACACCAGCGGTGATTCGCTGGAGGATGCGCGCGAGCTCGCCGACAGGCTGGAGGTGCGCTACGACACGGTCGGGATCGGGCCCGCCATGTCCGCCTACGACGAGATGCTGAAAGAGGCGTTCAACGAGCCCGCCGCCGGCGTCACGGCCGAGAACATCCAGAGCCGTGCGCGAGGCATGCTTCTGATGGCGGTCTCCAACACCACCGGCGCGATGCTGGTGACGACGGGCAACAAGTCGGAGATGTCGGTGGGCTATGCCACCATCTACGGCGACATGAACGGCGGCTACTCGGTCATCAAGGACGTGTACAAGTCCGACGTGTTCCGGCTCTGCCGCTGGCGGAACGAGAACCTTCCCGCGGGCGTGCTCGGCCCTGCGGGAGAGGTGATCCCCGAGCGGATGATCACCAAGCCGCCCTCGGCCGAACTCCGCCCCGACCAGAAGGACGAGGACTCGCTGCCGCCCTACGAGACACTCGACGCGATCCTGCACGGGCTGATCGAGGAAGATTTGGGCGGAGCAGAGCTCGAGGCGCGCGGTTTCGAGCCCGAGACGGTGCAGCGGGTCTGGCGCCTGCTGGAGCTGTCGGAATACAAGCGCCGCCAGGCGCCGCCGGGCGTGAAACTGACCAGCCGCGCGTTCGGACGCGACCGGCGCTACCCGATTACGAACGCGTTCCGGGGCAAGGCGTAGCCGCCAACCTATTGAATTGCCTTGTTTTCCGATGAGCGCTATACAGCGGCCCATGACCACGCATCGTTCCCATCGATGTTTCGCCCGCGAGGGGCGAATTACCGCCTGACAGCCCCTGTCCGTGCGCGGAACACGCGTGCGCGCCGCGCATTCGAACCCGGGAACCCGTGATGACGATCCATCTCCACAACACGTTGACGCGCACGAAGGAGGCCTTCGAGCCCCTCGATGCACGGAATGTGCGGATGTATGTGTGCGGGCCGACCGTCTATGACGCGATTCACATCGGCAACGCCCGTCCGCTGGTGGTGTTCGATGTGCTGGCGCGACTGCTGCGCCACGAATATGGCGACGGCAGTGTCACCTACGCGCGCAACATCACCGACGTGGACGACAAGATCATCGAGCGCGCGGCCGAGAACGGCGAGGCGATCGACGCGCTGACGTCGCGCACGACCGAGGACTTCCACGCCGCGGCGGCGGCGCTGGGCTGCCTGCCGCCCGACGTGGAACCGCGCGCGACCGCACACATCGCCCAGATGCAGGCGCTGATCTCGACCCTGATCGACAGGGGGCACGCCTATGCCGAGGACGGCCATGTGCTGTTTCACGTGCCCTCGATGGCCGACTACGGGCAACTGTCCGGGCGCAACCGGGACGAGATGATCGCCGGCGCGCGGGTCGAGGTGGCACCCTACAAGCGTGACCCTGCCGATTTCGTGCTGTGGAAGCCCTCGACGGGCGATCAGCCCGGCTGGGACAGCCCGTGGGGCCATGGGCGGCCCGGCTGGCACCTGGAATGTTCGGCAATGAGCGCCGAGCATCTCGGCACGTCGTTCGATATCCACGGCGGCGGGGTCGACCTGGTTTTTCCCCACCACGAGAACGAGATCGCCCAGTCGCGCTGTGCCGATCCGGACGCCGCCTTCGCGCGTACCTGGGTGCACAATGGCTACCTGATGAGCGAGGGCGAGAAGATGTCCAAGTCGCTGGGCAACTTCTACACGGTCTCGGACCTGCTCGACGAGTTTCCTGGCGAGGCGCTGCGCTATGCGCTGCTCAAGACCCACTACCGCCAGCCGCTCGACTTCACGAAAGACGGCGTGCGCGAGGCGCGGCAGGAACTCAACCGGTTCTACCGGGCCCTGGCGCTGGCGGGGGACGGCGCGTCCGACGACGGGGTGATGCCGGACGGGGTTGTCCGGGCACTCGAGGACGATCTGAACACGCCGGCGGCGATCGCGGCGGTGCACGCCGCGGCGGATGCCGTGTTCGCCTTCGACAAGGACGGGGATGCCGATGCGGTCGATGGGGCGGCGGACGCGCTGAAGGCCGAGGGCCGGCTGCTGGGAATCCTGCAGCAGTCGCCGGATGCCTGGTTCCGGGGTGACGGCGACGCGGAGATCGACGCCCTGGTGGAAGAGCGCATCGCGGCCCGCGCGGCGAAGGATTTCGCCCGGGCCGACGGGATCCGCGACGAGCTGGCCGCGCGCGGAATCGTGTTGGAGGATGGCGCGGGCGGCACCACCTGGCGGCGGGAAGGCTAGAGGGCGAAACGGATCATGGCCGAGCGCATCTATCTGTTCGACACGACCCTGCGCGACGGGGCACAGACGCGCGGCGTCGATTTCTCCGTCGATGACAAGCGGGCCATCGCCCGCGCCCTCGACGAGATCGGCATCGACTATATCGAGGGCGGCTGGCCCGGCGCCAACCCGGTCGATGACGCCTTCTTTGCCGAGAATCCCGGGATCTCGGGCGCACGGTTCACGGCCTTCGGCATGACGCGCCGGCCGGATCATTCGGCGGCGAACGACCCGGGCATCAATGCGCTGATCTCGACGGCCGCCGACGCCATCTGCATGGTCGGCAAGACATGGGACTTCCACGTGGATGTCGCCTTCGGCATCCCGCGCGAAGAGAACGTCGCGATGATCGCCGAGAGCATCGCCTACGCCGCCACGCGCAAGGACGAGGTGCTGTTCGACGCCGAGCATTTCTTTGACGGCTACAAGGCGAACCCGGACTACGCGCTCGAGTGCCTGAAGGCGGCGATCGAGGGCGGCGCGCGCTGGGTCGTGCTGTGCGACACCAACGGCGGCACCCTGCCGCACGAGGTCTCGCGCATCGTTTCGGAGGTGCTGGAGCACATTCCGGGCGACCGCGTGGGCATTCACACCCATGACGACACCGGCAACGCCGTGGCGAACACGCTGGCGGCGGTAGAGGCGGGCTCGCGGCATGTGCAGGGCACGCTAAACGGCCTGGGCGAACGCTGCGGCAACGCCAACCTGATCACCGTCATCCCGAACCTGATGCTGAAGTATGACGGTGCCTACGAGACCGGGCTCGATGCAGACGGGTTGCGGGGGCTTACACACATCTCGCGGCTGCTGGACGAACTGCTCAACCGCGCACCGGACCGGCATGCGGCATATGTAGGCGAGGCGGCCTTCACCCACAAGGGCGGCCTGCACGTGTCTGCGGTGCAGAAGGACCCGAAAACCTACGAGCATGTCGATCCCGCGTCGGTCGGCAACCAGCGCCATGTCGTCGTCTCGGATCAAGCGGGGCGCTCGAACGTGTTGTCGCGGCTGGCCGAGGCGGGGATCGACGTGGACAGCGCCGACAAGCGCATCTCGCGGCTGGTCGAGGATGTGAAGGCGCGCGAGTTCGAGGGCTACACCTACGACGGTGCGGAGGCGAGCTTCGAGCTGCTTGCGCGCCGCGCGCTGGGCGAGGTGCCGACCTTCTATACCGTCGAGAGCTTCCGCTCCGAGGTCGAGCGCCGCTTCAACGCGCGCGGCGACGTCACCACCATCAGCCAGGCCGTGGTGAAGATGCAGATCGGCGGCGAGCCGACCATGCAGGTGGCAGAGGGGAACGGTCCCGTCAACGCACTCGACGAGGCGGTGCGCAAGGCGTTGCTGCCGAAGTACCCCGAGCTCGAAGAAATGCGGCTGGTCGATTTCAAGGTGCGGATCCTGACGCCGCAACAGGCAACGGCCGCCGTGACCCGGGTGATGATCGAGTCCAGCGACGAGACCGGGCAGCGCTGGGGCACGGTCGGCATCTCGCCGAACATCATCGACGCCGCGTGGGAAGCGCTGGACGACGCGATCGTCCACAAGCTGCTGCGCGCGCGCGCATAGTCCGCCGCTCACACCGAATTGACCTTCTTTCGGGTGGCCTCACCGGGGCCGCGCGCTAGGTTGAGGCAACCACGACGGAGCCCGGACGTTGATCTCCTGCCTGCGCACATTGCTGTTTTCGGCCCTTTTCTTGGCGTTCGCCGCGCCCGTTGCGTTAGCGGACCTGGACCAATGGGAGAGCGACTGGCCGAACACCGATTTTTCGCGCCACAGCGTCGATCTGGCCGAAATCTTCTCGGGCGGCATCGGCCGGGACGTGATCCCGGCCATCGACGAGCCGACCATCGGCGACCTCGAAAAGGGTGCGCAGGTCCACAACGACAACGAGCCGATCATCCGCGTCACCGTGAACGGTGCGATCCGCGGCTATCCGCTCTCGGTCCTGATCTGGCACGAAATCGTCAACGACGAGCTGGGCGGCGTGCCCATCGCCGTGACCTATTGCCCGCTGTGCAACACGGCGATCGTGTTCGACCGGCGGGTCGATGGTGAGGTGCTGGATTTCGGCACCACCGGAAACCTGCGATTCTCGGACCTCGTGATGTACGACCGCCAGACCGAGAGCTGGTGGCAACAGTTTACCGGCGAGGGGATCGTCGGCGCGCATTCGGGCGGCATGCTCAACATGGTCGCTAGCCGGGTGGAACCCTTCGGCGTCTTTACCAGAGCCTTTCCCCAGGCCGACCTGCTCGAGCGGCCGCCGGGCTTCCCGCGCAACTATGGCGTGAACCCCTATCACGGATACGACACGTCGCCCGCGCCGATGTTTCCCGGGCTGCCGCTGCCGGAGGGCGTCGCACCCATGGCCTATGTCGTGGCGGTGGGCGACCAGGCCTGGACCCTCGACCTGCTGCGCCTGGAAGGGCGGGTTGAAACGGACGAGCTGGTCGTCACCTGGACGCCGGGCCAGATTTCCGTCCTCGACGTGTCCTATATCAAGGAAAGCCGCGACATCGGCTACGTCACGGTTCAGCGCAAGACGATGGCCGGGCTCGAGGACGCGCTCCACGACCTGACGTTCGCGTTCGCCTTCCATGCCTTCAGCCCGGACGGCAC
>JAYPUG010000014.1:0-14858 GCA_038133965.1 Rhodospirillaceae bacterium
GCCGGCGCCTCGGCCGGCGCGGGTGTCGCCGCCTCTTCCGCCGCCTCGGCCTCCTTGACCTCGGTCATCTCGCCCGTGGCGCCGGCCTGGAACGTGCGCTTCTTTTTCACCTCGACGGCAACGGTCTTGGTGCGGCCGTGGCTGAAGCTCTGGCGCACCTGCCCGCCCTCGACGGTCTTCTTCAGCTCGAGCTTGCCCGGCTTCGAAAGCGTCAGCGGCTTTCTTTTCTTCTTGTCTTCGTTCTCGGTCGTGTTCGCCATCGCCTCAGTCCGTCACATCCAAATCGTTTTCGGCGTCCGTGCCGCAATACGCCGCATGGCGCCGTGCCGCCGCCGCCACATGTCCCGCAGCCGGCCCCGGCAGGACCAGCGCGTGAACGGTGCGTTCACGGCCCGCAATCCGTCCCAGCGTCCCGGCATCGAAGATGCCCACGCGCACCAGCGCACCCGCATGCCCTGCGAGGCGGTCCAGCTTCTCCCGGCCGTCCGCGCCCGCGTCGCGCGCGCAGATCAGGACCGCCGCATCGCCGGCCTGCGCCTCGAGCCCGGCAAGCGCGGCGCGCACCTTTTCGAACCCGGATACGAACGCACCCGCCTTGCGCGCCATCGAGAGCGCGGCCTCGGCGCGCCGCAGCAATTCGGCCTCGACGAATGCCTCGAGCGTCTCGCCCGACGGGCCCGTCATCGGCGTCACGTTGCGCCGCGCACCGCGCGCAAAAGCGCGCTTCGCGCATGCCTCGGCGACTATATCCCTGCGCCCGGTCAACCACAATCCGCGGCCCGGAAGCCGGCCGTCGAGATCGGGCACGACGATGTCGTCGGGCCCGGCCACGAAGCGCATCAGCACATCGCGCGGCCGTACCTCGCCCGTCACCAGGCAGCGCCGCTCGGGCGCCGCGCGGCGCTTGCCGGCCGGCTCCCCTGCGGTATCGCCCTCGACGGTCATGGTTGCGGCCATGTTCACGCGTGCGTGCTCCCCGTCCTACTCGCCCGCCGGCTGCTCGACCGGGGCGAAGACCGCCTCGGCGTTGGCCAGCTCGACACCCGCGGCGGTCTGCTCGGAAGTTTCTTCCTCCGCATCCTCCTCGGGCTCGGGCTCCGGCGCGATCACGTCGTCGCCATAGACCGCGACGCGCGCGGCCATGATGATGGCGTTCGCCTCCTCGGCAGTGACCGGGCTCTGGCGGACAAGGCGGCCGATCTCGTGATCCGCCATGTCGAACAGGTCGTCGAGCTTCACCTCGGTTTCCGTGTCCATGAAGATGAACCGGTACTCGTCGGGCATGAGCCCGGCCAAGTCCTCGGCCGTGCGCACGCCGTTCTGGCCGAGGCGCACCGCCTTTTCGAGCGTAATCCCCTCGACCGCGATCATCGCGTCCTCGACACCCAGCTTCTTGCGCTCGATGTCGAGTTTGGCGTCGCGCTCCTCGAGCCACGCCTGCGCACGGGCCTGGAGTTCCTCGGCGATCTCCTCGTCGAAGCCCTCGATCACCGTCAGGTCGTCGAGCGGGACGTAGGCGACCTCCTCGACCGTGGCGAAGCCCTCGGTCACAAGCAGGTGCGCGATCACGTCCTCAACATCGAGCGCCTCGATGAACATTGCGCTGCGCGTGTTGAACTCGTCCTGGCGGCGCTGGGATTCCTCTTCCTCGGTCAGGATGTCGATGTCCCAGCCCGACAGCATCGAGGCGAGGCGCACGTTCTGGCCGCGCCGGCCGATGGCGAGCGAAAGCTGCTCGTCGGGTACGACCACCTCGATCTTGTTGGCGTCCTCGTCGAGCACGACCTTGGTCACCTCGGCGGGCGCCAGCGCGTTCACAACGAAGGTCGCGGGGTCGGGCGACCAGGGGATGATGTCGATCTTCTCGCCCTGGAGCTCGCCGACGACCGCCTGGACGCGGCTGCCGCGCATGCCGACGCACGCGCCGACCGGGTCGATCGAGCTGTCTTTCGAGATCACCGCGATCTTGGCGCGGCTGCCCGGATCGCGGGCCGCGGCGCGGATCTCGATGATGCCGTCATAGATCTCGGGCACCTCCTGGGCGAACAGTGCCTTCATCAGTTCGGGCCGTGTACGGGTCAGGAAGATCTGCGGCCCGCGCGGCTCGCGGCGCACATCGTAGATAAAGGCACGGATGCGGTCGCCCGGCCGGTGGTTCTCGCGCGGCAGCGCCTCGTCGCGGCGCATCACGCCCTCGGCCCGGCCGAGATCGACGGTGACGTTGCCGTACTCGACCCGCTTGACCAAGCCGTTCACGACTTCGCCGACGCGGTCCTTGTATTCCTCGAACTGGCGCTCGCGCTCCGCGTCGCGCACGCGCTGGACGATCACCTGCTTGGCGGTCTGGGCGGCAATTCGGCCGAAGTCGATCGGCGGCAGCTCATCCACCAGGAACTCGCCGACCTGCGCATCCGCCTTTTCCTGGCGGGCCTGCTCGACCGTCAGCTGGATGTTCTCGTCCTCGACCTCCTCGACCACCTCGCGGTAGCGCGCGAGCGAGATGTGGCCGCCGTCGCGGTCGATGATCGCGCGGATGTCGTGCTCCGGGCCGTACTTGTTGCGGCCGGCCTTTTGGATCGCCTGCTCCATCGCGACGATGACCTCTTCGCGCTCGATGCCCTTCTCGCGCGCGACGGCGTCGGCGACGGCGAGCATTTCGATGCGGCTGGGACCTCCAGACTCCATGGTTCCTATCCTTCGTTGACGCGGCTTTTCTGTGCCGCTGCAATCAGTTCGTCGTTGAGGACGAGTTTCGCCCTGGAAATTTCCGAGAACGGCAAGGCCAGCTCGTCGTCGGCTTCCGCGTCGGCCAGGCGCACGACGTCGCCGTCACACCCCAGAAGCCGGCCCCGGAACCTCCGGCGGCCGTCCACCGCCTGCTTCAGCTCGACCTTCGCCTCGAAGCCCGCGAAGCTCGCGAAATCCTTCTCGCGCGTCAGCGGCCGGTCGATGCCGGGCGAACTCATCTCGAGTTCGTAGGCCTCGGCGATCGGGTCGGCCACGTCGAGGAGTGCCGAAACGGTGCGGCTGGCAAGCGTACAGTCGTCGATGGTGATCTCCGCGCCGTCGGTGCGGTCGATCATGATCTGCAGCACCGGCCGTCCCGACGTGCGATAGAGCACGCGCACGACCTCGTATCCGAGATCGACGAGCGACGGCTCGATGACCGAAACGATCCGGGCCGTCCGGGCGTTGTCGCTGACGAGGTTCAAGCTCGCGTTCCGTCTTCGTTCATCCCGCCGGCCGGCCCGGGGCAGCGAAAAATCGGTAACAAAAAAGGCGGCGCCGGTTCTCCCGGGCCACCCCTTACTGTCCGTCACCGGACCGATGGGATTTGTTGAACGCGAATATAGGCAATTCCGCCGCATTGGCAAGAAATTCTCGCCCCTATTCGCCCCCCGCCGCCACGCGGCGGTACGACAGGAAGGTCGGGCCCGGGCCGCCCGAGCGGTTCTTGGCTTCGTAGCGCGTGTCCGGCCAGTCGGCGGGGCGGCGGCGCCAGTCGTCGGCCCGCACCGCGGTCCACTCGAACGGCGGGTGGGCCTCCAGGTGACGCAGCATCCAGACGAGATAGTCCTGGTCGTCGGTCGCGAGCCGAAGCTCGCCCCCGCCCGGTATCAGCCGGGCCAGCGCGTCCAGCGTCTCGTCATTGACCAGGCGGCGCTTGTGGTGGCGGGCCTTGGGCCAAGGGTCGGGGAACAGGATGAAGATCCGCGCGAGGGTGCCCGGCGCCAGCGCATCGAGCAGCGGGCGCACATCGTCAGCATGGATGCGCACATTTCTGAGCGCGTGCATTTCGATATCGGCGAGAAGCCGCGCGACCCCGTTGAGATAGGGCTCTGCGCCGAGAATACCGACGTCGGGATGCGCCCCGGCAAGCGCCGCCAGGTGCTCGCCCGCCCCGAAGCCGATCTCAAGCCAGACCTCGCGCGGCGGCGCATCGAACCAGTCGGCCGGGTTCAAGTCCGTTGCCCCGGCGGCGAGCGGCACGGCGACGCGCGGCAATGCCTCGTCAAGCAGGCGCTCGCGGCCGGGCCGCATGCGCCGTCCCCGCCGTCTGCCGTGGAAGCGCGGATCGCTGTCCGCCGGTTTCATCGCCGCTCCGGGTGGCGAGCCCGCGCCCGCCGTCTCGACCGCGTTCGGGTGGCTAGAGCGCGTTGTTGAGCGCGTCCACCAGGTCGGTCTTTTCCCACGAGAAGCCGCCGTCCGCGTCGGGCTCGCGCCCGAAATGGCCGTAGGCGGCGGTGCGCGCGTAAATCGGCTTGTTCATGCCGAGATGCTCGCGAATGCCGCGCGGGCTGAGGTCCATGGCCTTCTGCAGCGCGTCGGACAGCGCCTCCTCGCCCACCTTGCCGGTGCCGTAGGTATCGACATAGACCGACAGGGGCTTCGACACGCCGATCGCGTAGGCGAGCTGGATCGTGCAGCGTTCCGCGAGCTCGGCCGCGACGACGTTCTTCGCCAGGTAACGCGCGGCATAGGCGGCCGAGCGGTCAACCTTGGTCGGATCCTTGCCCGAGAACGCGCCGCCGCCATGGGGCGCGGCGCCACCATAGGTATCGACGATGATCTTGCGGCCGGTGAGGCCGGCATCGCCGTCCGGGCCGCCGATGACGAAGCGGCCGGTCGGGTTCACATAGAACTCCTCTTCCGGGCACATCCAGCCGTCGGGCAACACGTTCAGTACATGCGGGCGCACGATCTCGCGCACCTCTTCGATGCTCAGTTCCTCGGCATGCTGGGTCGAGACGACGACCGAGGTGGCTGCAACCGGCTTGCCGTTCTCGTAGCGCAGGGTCACCTGGCTCTTGGAGTCGGGGCCCAGGCCCGGCTCTGCACCCGAATGGCGCGCCTCGGCGAGCGAGCGCAGGATCGCATGGGAGAAGTGGATCGGCGCCGGCATCAACACGTCGGTCTCGCGGCAGGCATAGCCGAACATGATGCCCTGGTCGCCCGCGCCCTCGTCCTTGTTGCCCGCCGCATCGACGCCCTGGGCGATGTCGGCGGACTGGGCGTGCAGGTGCACCGCCACTTCGGCGTTATTCCAGTGGAAGCCGTCCTGTTCGTAACCGATGTCCTTGACCGCCGCACGCGCGATCTCCTCGATCCGAGCCTTGTCGATGTCGCCGTTGGC
Organism: Rhodospirillaceae bacterium; assembly: GCA_038133965.1. GTDB lineage: Bacteria > Pseudomonadota > Alphaproteobacteria > UBA6615 > UBA6615 > JAYPUG01. The sequence continues at coordinate 5,135 of JAYPUG010000014.1, forward strand.
GTCCACCAGGGGTGCGGGTCCGCGCACCTCGCCCGCCAGCACGATGCGGTTCGTCGTGGTCAGGGTCTCGCACGCCACCCGGGCCTCCGGGTCGGCAGTCAGGAAGGCATCGACGACGGCGTCCGAGATGCGGTCGCACACCTTGTCCGGGTGCCCTTCGGAAACGGATTCGCTTGTGAAGAGGAAGTTGCTTGCGGCCACGAGGTGATTCTCCCTGTACCCGATCCGGCGCGGCGCCTGCGCCGCGCAGTCCCGAATCGGCATTTGTCCGGTTGGAATTCCCGGCATGTCCCCCGCCGGGCTTGCGCCGGTTTTGCAGGAACGCGCCTAGGGGCGTCAAGCGGATTCCCGGCGCCGCGACGCCCATGCCGCACCGCCCAAAAACAGGAGCGACAGGATAATGGGAACCGCGTCGCCCCAGCGGGCATAGACGGTGGGTTCGAGCGCGTGCGGCAGCCGCGCATCGAGCACGCCGGCCTCGCCGACCCCGAGCCGCGCGATCACCCGCCCGTAGGGATCGACCACCGCCGAGATGCCGGTGTTTGCCGCGCGGACCATCGGCAGGCCTTCCTCGACGGCGCGCGCCGCGGCGATCGCGAAATGCTGCTGCGGTCCGGCGAAGGTCCCGAACCAGGCATCGTTGGTGAGGTTCAGCAGCCAACCGGGCCGTTCGCCGCGCGGGATGACCCGGCCGGGAAAGATCGCCTCGTAGCAGATCAGCGGCGTGACGGCAGGCAGGCCGGGCACGTCCAGCACCGCCCGGCCATCGCCAGGAACGAAATCGCCCTGCCCGGGAACGATCCGCTCGACCGGCAGCACACCGCGCAGCGGCACATATTCTCCGAAGGGCACCAGGTGCGACTTGTCATAAACACGCCGGACATCCGCCTGCCCATCGATCACAAGCATCGCGTTCCGCACCTGGCGCACCCCGCCAAGAAACGCGGCGCGCACCGATCCGGTCAGCAGCGCGCCCCCCGGCGGGGCGGCCTGCGCGGCGCGAACACGTGCCAGCACGTCGTTGGCGAGCAGGAAGGGGACCGCCGTTTCCGGCCAGATCACGTGGGTCGGAGCGGCATCTCCCGGAGCTGCGCTCAGCGCCAGGTGCCGATCGAGGTGGCCCGCACGTAGGTCCGGGTTCCACTTGTCGCGCTGGGCGATGTTCGCCTGCACGATGCGCAACCGCACGTCCGCAACGAAGTCGCCATCCGCCTGCCCGCCGCCGCCCATCCGTGCGGCGCCGCCGGCCCAGAGCAGAGCGGGCAAGACGATCGTGGCGAGGGCCGCCGTGGCCCAACGCCGCCCGGCCGACATGTCCGGCGCAACGAGGAGCGCGGGCATCGCTGCGGCAACGATTGTCAGCGCACCAAGGCCAAACACGCCGACAAACGCGCTCGTCTGCATCACGGGGATCGCGTCCGACCACGCGTAGCCAATCAGGTTCCATGGAAAGCCCGTAAACAAATAGGCGCGCGCGATCTCGAACAGGGTCGACAGCCCAGCGAGTGCGAACACGCGCGCCGCGACGGATGCGCCGCCCCACCAGCGCACCAGCACCGCGCAAGAAAACGCGGGAAAAAGCGCAAGCACCGCCGCAAGCCCCGGCAGCGCCGCGGGGATTAGCCACGCGGTGCGCGCGGCATCGACCAGCAGGGGTTCGGCGATCCAGTGGACGCCGAGCGCGAAATGGCCCAACCCGAACCAGAACCCGGTGAGAAGGCCGTGCCGGAACCGGCGCCCCGCGCGCGCATCGCCCTCCAGCAGCCACACGAGGCCGGTGAAGGCCGGAACCAGCGCGGGGACGATGTGGAACGGCGGCAGCGCCAGGGCCGCGACGGCACCATGGAGAATCGCCAGCGCGGCGCGGCGCCAGCCCGCACTAAGGCGCAGAAATTCAGCCGCGTTCGCGATCATCGGGGGGCGCCGGGTCGTTCATTCCTCGCCCTCTTCCGGTGAAGAGCCGCGAAGGTTGCGGACACGCAGGCGCTTGATGCGCCGCGGATCGGCATCGACCACCTCGAACTCGACGCCCGAACCGTGGGTCACCACCTCGCTGCGGCGGGGCACACGGTCCACCAGCGAAAAGACCACGCCCCCCAGCGTGTCGATCTCCTCGCGCTCCTCCTCGCTCGCGAACGGGCCGATCAGCTCTTCCAGCTCCTCGATCTCGACGCGCGCATCAGCCAGGATCGAGCCGTCGGGATTGCGCGCGATCGAGGGCCCGTCCTCGTCATGCTCGTCTTCGATCTCGCCAACGATCTCCTCGACCAGGTCCTCGATCGTCACCAGCCCGTCGACGCCGCCGAATTCGTCCACGACGATCGCCATGTGGGTGCGCTGCGCGCGCATCTCGAGCAACAGGTCGAGGACCCGGATCGAGGGCGCAGCAAACAGGATCTCGCGCATCAGTTCGGCCACGGGCGTGCGCGGGCTCTGGCGCATCGCGGCCAGCACGTCCTTCATGTGGACGAAGCCGACGACCTGATCGAGCTGCTCGCGGAAGACGGGAATGCGCGAATGCGCCTCGCGCGCCATCAGGTCGGCGACGGCCTCGAGGTCGGTGTCCTCCGACGTGGCAACGATGTCCGCGCGCGGGATCATCACGTCGTCAACCGCGAGGTCGTGAAGCTTGAGGATATTCGCGATCAGCGCACCCTCGTCCGGGTTGATCGGCGTCTCCTCGTCGCCCGCCTCCTCGATCAGCTCGCCGATCGTTTCGCGGACCGAGTCCCGGCCGTTGCGCCCGGTGAGAACCCGGCGCAGCCAGCCGGCGAACTGGCCAAGCCCCGAAGGCTCGTCGTCCGCAGTGGCAACGCCTTGCTTGGTCTGGTGGGGCAGGTCGGTCATCGAAAATTCGTTCCGGTTACGCCGCGGCGCTGTCTGCGTGCGGGTCGGGTATGCCGAGACCGGCCAGCACGTCCGCCTCGGTTCGCTCCATCGCCTCCGCTTCCGCGTCCGCCTCGTGATCGTAGCCGAGCAGGTGCAAGGTGCCATGGACGACCAGGTGGGCCAGGTGGTCGGCGAGCGGTTTCGCGTCGCGCACGGCCTCGCGGGCACAGGTTTCGTAGGCCACCACCACGTCGCCGAGCACGCGCACCGGCGTGCCGGCTACCTGGCCCTGATCCTCGTCGAGCGCGAAGGCCAGCACGTTCGTGGGCGCATCGCGGTCGCGCCAGTCGCGGTTGAGCGCGTGAATCTCGACATCATTGGTCAGGCGCACGCTCACCTCGGCAGGCGGCGTGGCGGCTCCCGCGTCGAGCGCCGCGCGCACGGCTCGCGCGACGAGCCCGGACACGTCCGGTCCGGCCGCTTCGTCCCAGCGCGGGTCCGTCACGTCCACGATGATCTCGAACCCGTCCCCGCCGTCGGTCATGGGGTGTCCTCGCGCCGCGCCTCCAGCGCCTCGTCCACGCCGGTGTCGCGGCGCTGCGAATCGCGCGCGTTGTAGGCGGTGACGATGCGCGTGACCATGGCGTGACGCACCACGTCCGCCTCGCCGAATCGCACGACGCGCACACCGTCGACCCGGTCGAGGACGTCGAGCGCGTCGGCAAGACCGGATCGCGTGCCGCGCGGTAGGTCGATCTGGCTCATGTCGCCCGTCACCGCCATGCGCGAACCCTCGCCCAGGCGGGTGAGAAACATCTTCATCTGCATCGCGGACGTGTTCTGGGCTTCGTCGAGAATGATGAAGGCACGCGAGAGCGTCCGCCCGCGCATGAAGGCGAGCGGCGCAACCTCGATCTCGCCGCTGGTGAGCCGCCGTGTCACCTGGTCGCCCGGCAGCATGTCGTAGAGCGCGTCGTAGAGCGGCCTGAGATAGGGGTCGATCTTCTCCTGCAGGTCACCGGGCAGGAAGCCGAGCCGCTCGCCCGCCTCGACCGCCGGACGAGACAGGATCAGCCGGTCCACCTTGCCCTGGATCAGGTCCGACACGGCCATGGCGACGGCCAGGTAGGTCTTACCCGTGCCCGCGGGCCCCAGTCCGAAGGTGAGATCGGCCGAGGCCAGCGCCTCGAGATAGCGCGCCTGCATGGGCGAGCGCGGCGAAATCGTGCGCTTGCGCGTACGGATCGCGATGCGGCCGTCGTCGCCATTGTCGCTGGCGGCCATGCGCACCGCCGCCTGGACGTCCGCCGGCGCGACCTCCTCACCCTGCTTGAGCCGGGCATAGAGATCGCCGATGGCCTTGTCCGCGATCTCGCGCGAGGTCTCCGGCCCCTGGATCTCGAGCTGGTTGCCCCGGTAGCGGAGCGTCACATCGAGCAGGCGCTCGATCTGCAACAGATGCTCGTCGTGATGACCGAACAGCGCCGGCAGGAGCGTGTTGTCGTCGAAACGGATCTGAACCGGGCCGCTCGGGGCCGCATCGGTCGATGTCAAGCGCTCAGCCTCTCCATTGCGTCGCCGCCGTCGGGCAGATCCTCCGACAGCCGTCCCCCCAGACTGTGCGACTCGCATGTTTCAATGACAACCTCGGCCATGTCACCGATCGCATGATCGGGCGCCGTGACATGAACCGCCTGGTTCCATGGGCTGCGGCCGACAAGCTGACCCGCATGGCGTCCCGGCCGCTCGAACAGCACCTCGAGGGTTCGCCCGACGCAGGCCCGGTTGAAGGCCATCTGCTGTTCGCCCAGCAACGCCTGCAGGCGTGCCAGCCGCTCGTCCTTCACCGCCACGGACACCTGGTTCGGCAATGCCGCCGCCGGTGTCCCGGGCCGCGCACTGTATTTGAACGAGTAGGCCTGCGCGTACTCGACCGTGCGCACGAGTTCGAGCGTGGCCTCGAAGTCCGCATCGCTTTCACCGGGGAAGCCGACGATGAAGTCGCAACTCAGCGCAAGGTCCGGGCGCGCCGCGCGCAACCGCTCGACCGTGCGCAGATACGCGGCGGCATCGTGACCACGATTCATCGCCGCGAGGATCCGGTCGCTGCCCGACTGGACCGGCAGGTGGAGGTAAGGCATCAGCGCCGGCACCTCGCCGTGCGCGGCGATCAAAGCGTCATCGACATCGCGCGGATGGCTGGTGGTGTAGCGGATGCGGGCGAGCCCCTCCACGTCGGCGAGGCGCCGAACAAGGGCACCCAGTCCGATCTCGCCGCCAGCCCTGTCCACGCCGTGGTAGGCGTTGACGTTCTGGCCCAGCAGCGTCAGTTCGCGCGCGCCGCCCGCAACCAGCGTGCGTGCCTCTTCGAGTATCTGTGCCGCCGGGCGCGAGAATTCCGCCCCACGCGTGTAGGGCACAACGCAGAAGGTGCAGAACTTGTCGCAACCTTCCTGGATCGACAGGAAGGCCGACACGCCCTCGGGCGCGGTGCGCGCCGGCAGGTGATCGAACTTGCTCTCGACCGGGAACTCGGTGTCCAGGATGCCGTCGCCGGTGTCCGCACCTGCACGGTGCGCGCGCGCGACCATCTCGGGCAGCCGGTGATAGGCCTGCGGGCCGAGGACGATATCCACGAACGGCGCGCGGCGAAGCATCTCCTCGCCTTCCGCCTGTGCGACGCAGCCTGCCACAGCAATCACCATGCCGCTGCCGTCCGCGGCGCGCGAATCCTTGATCCGGCGCAACCGCCCGAGCTCGGAATAGACCTTCTCGCTCGCCTTCTCGCGGATGTGGCAGGTGTTCAGGATCACCATGTCGGCATCCTCGGGCGTATCGCCCGGGGCATAGCCGAGCGGCGCCAGCAACTCCGCCATGCGGGCGGAGTCGTACACGTTCATCTGGCAACCGTAGGTCTTGATGTGGAGTTTCTTGGCCAAGGCAACTACGCCGATCGCCGCCGAGCGGGCAAAAAACGCGTGTCAGGGTTCATCGAAATCGTCGACAACTCTTTGTAATTCATCGACAAATGCACCCCTAAGCCTTCGCTGTCTTGGAGTCAACCCGCGCGCTGCCGCGCTTGTTGCGTGGTGTTGCGAAGCCCTTCTTCGACCGGCGCAGACCCTGCAGGTCACGTAGCCGGGGCCGCAGACGCCAGCGAATCCAGTCCCATTTGCCCGACGTGCCGACACGCGGCTGGATCCGGCCCGCCAGGGCATCGGAGTGCCCTCGCACGACCTCGCGATAGCAATGTTCGGCCAGCGCCTTGCGAGATTCGAACTGCGTGATCGTCACGGGCTCGTGGAACGACACCGTCACGGTCAGGCGCCCCAGGCTGATGAGTTCGGCCGCATGTCCGAGCAGGTCCATATCGCCGTACCAGGCATAGAAGGGACGCAGGTGCCGGCCGATCGGGACCCCGTCGAGGCGCGTATAGGTCAGCGACACGGGCTGGACGGCGAGCGGCTCGTCGTCCACGCGGAACTCCGCGACGGACAGGAGCGCACTCTTGAAGGGCAGGATGTGGTTGCCGTCGTCGCTCGTGCCTTCGGGAAACAGGATCATGCTGTCGCCCGCCTCAAGCCGCTTGCCCAGTGCAGTCGCCTGCAGGTGCGAGGTGCGCACCCGGCGATCGACGAAGACCGAGCGCTGCAGCTTGGCCAGCAGGCCGAACATGGGCCATTCGGCAACTTCCGACTTGGCAACAAACGAGCCGGGAATCAGCGCGCCATAGACCGGGATGTCGAGATACGAGCTGTGGTTGGCTACGAACAGCGTCGGGCGCGCACGCGAACGCCGCCCGAACACCTCGAGGCGGATGCCCAGAATCCGGCAGCAGACACGGTGGTACCAGAGCGGGATACGGCGTGACAGCGGCAGGCGCAGCAACAGCGAGATAGTCTGGATCGGGATCAGCGCGAGCGTGAACACCAGGTAGAGCGCCGCACGCGCGGCGGCCGTCAGGTGCGAGCGATGGATGGTCGGCCCGTTCAAGGCTTTGGCTCTTTGCCTTCTGCACGCTCGCGGGCGCGCACCCGGTCCTCGCCCGCATAGTGGCGATAGTATTTGTCGGTCACCTGGTCGGTCGGCACCACCACACACACATCGGTGGTGTTGAACTGGTGATCGACGACGGCGCCGTCGCCCACAAAACCACCCAACCGCAGATAGCCCTTCACCAACGGTGGCAGGGCGGCACGAGCCGCCTTCTCGTCGATGGCATCGGCTTCCATGAAGTTCATATCCACACGCAGATCGGGAAGCGCACGCGGGCACAAGCCGTCCGGAGCCCTGTGGAAGTGGTGCAGATAGCTGAGCGGCAGCGCCAGCGCACCGGGATCGACGCCGTGCAGGCTCGCACAGCCGAACATCAGCGTGATGTCGTGGTGAAAGACGTACCGGGCGATCGCGCTCCACAGGAGCTGCAGGGTCGGCCGGCCGCGATATTCCGCATCCACGCAGCTTCGGCCGAGCTCGAGGATTTCGCCGTCATAGCCCGAGAGCGGCGAGATGTCGTATTCGCCGGCCGTGTAGAACTTTGCCAGATCGCCGACGACCGAACGGCGCAGCAGCCGGTAGGTCGCGATGATTGAATCTGCCCCCTCGCCACGCTCGGAATCGAAGACCAGAAGGTGGTCGCACATGGCGTCGAACGGATCGATGTCGCGCTTCAGCCGCACCGTTTCCGCATCGGCCTTCGCCTTCATCTCGTCATAGAACACGCGGTAGCGGAGCGCCTGCGCCGCCTCGATATCCTGCGCGCTGTGTGCGAGCCGGGTGCCGAGCGTGCCCGTGGTCAGGCCGGCCAGTGCAGCCCCAAGGTCACCGGCGTCTCCGGCGACCGCGCGCGTGGCGCGTCCCTGCGTTGTTTCGTTCATGCGTTCAACGGGCCTGTCGGCCGAATGGGCACACCATCATGCGTCATCGTCGTCCGGTGTGCCGATCGGCTTGGCGAACAGTTCCAGCCGGTGGTCGATCAGTTCGTAGCCGAGGTCCTGCGCGATCTTTTCCTTCAGGGCCTCGATCTCCTCGTTGAAGAACTCTATGACCTTGCCGGACTTCACGTCGATCAGGTGATCGTGATGGTCCTCGTGCACCTCTTCGTAACGGGCTCGGCCGTCGCCGAAATCGTGCTTCTCGAGAATGTTTGCCTCCTCGAAAAGCCGGACGGTCCGATAGACAGTCGCGATCGAGATGCGCGGATCGACCCGGGTTGCGCGCCGATACACCTGATCGACGTCGGGATGGTCGTCTGAATCCGACAGCACGCGCGCGATCGTGCGGCGTTGCTCGGTGAGCTTCAGCCCGTTGTCGATGCACAACTGTTCGATGCGCGAGGGCAGTTCAGAGCCCATGGTCTCCGCGTGTCCGCAATACGATGGCAGTTCGGCCCGAATTCACGGCAGCAATATATGCCATTTCCTGCACCGGGGCGACCTCGCCCAGTCGCCTCGGCCCGAAACAGCCGGCCTAGCCCCTGCCGCGCTTGCCGAGCCCGATCTTCTTTGCCAGCTGGCTGCGCTTCTTGGCGTAGTTCGGTGCAACCATCGGATAATCCGCCGGCAGGCCCCAGCGCTCCCGGTACTGTTCGGGCGTCATGTCGTACGCCGTCTTGAGGTGCCGCTTGAGCATCTTCAGCTTCTTGCCGTCCTCGAGGCACACAATGTAGTCGGCCGTCACCGACTTCTTGACGGGAACGGCCGGGGACGGGCGCTGCGGAGCCGACGCGGGGCCGCCGGTGTCGAGCAGGCTCGCATGCACCTGCGCGATCAGCTGCGGCAATTCGTTGGCGGCAAGTTTGTTGTTGGAAACATGTGCCGCGACGATGTCGGCGGTCAGTTTCAACAATTCCGCGGAACCGGCCTGTTCGCTCATTATTTCAGCCTCTTGCTATCAAGACGTGGCTTGTACTGTCCGTTTATTTAGACGGTGGCATTTGTTTGTCCACCATTATTTTCTCTCGACCGCACCATGACGATGGCGTCCACGCTTTGTCCCCCGTTCGCGTAGTAACCGGGCCGGCGGCCCGCGGCCCGGAATCCGGAGGACCGGTAGAGCGCCCGGGCCGGCGCATTGCCCGCCGCGACCTCCAGCGAGACCTGGACCCCGGCACCGATGCGCACGAAGAAGGCGTCCAGCAGGCCGCGCGCGACACCGTTGCGCCGCGCGTCCGGCGCCACGCAAAGGGTGAGGATTTCCGCTTCGCCACCCGCGAGTCGTCCGGCGAGGAAACCCGCCGCCTCGCCCTCGGCATCGAGCGCCGCAAACGCAATGGTGGTGGGCAGGCGCAGCACAGCGGCAAGCGCATCGGCCGACCAGGGTGTTTCGGGGAGCGGCGTGAAACACAGCGCGTGTAGCGCGGCGAGCGCGACTGCGGTATCGGGGCCCGGTGTCGCGAGTGTCCAGCCGCCCGGCGGCAAGGACGTCATCCCGCGCTCCGCAGGCGCTGGCGATCCGCCGACGGCGGCGATGCATCGGGCGGCCGCAGGTAGCGGGGCCGGGGCGGGGTGTCCGGGGCGTTGCCTCCGGCGATCTGCGCCGCGGCGATACAAGCGGCAATCGCCGCGTCCCCGGCGGTGTCGATCACCGGCCAGTCCTGCCCCGCAAATGCCGCGTCGGCCAGCAGGCGCCGCGGGGCGTCCCCGGCCAGACACAGGCTGGCGGCCAACGGAGGCAACCGTTCGGCGATCGCATGCGCCGAAAGCACCTCCGCGTCGCCTCTACCCAGCCGGAAATAGAAATCCTGCCGCTTGGTCTCGAGCACGACGGCGAGCGTCTCCTCACAACCCGAGTTCGCAGCAGCGAGCGCGTGCACCTCGAAGCTGTCCACGCCGACCGCCGGCACGTCGAGCGCAAGCGCCAGGCCGCGCGCGGCCGCGATGGCGACACGTAGCCC
>JAYPUG010000015.1:0-14839 GCA_038133965.1 Rhodospirillaceae bacterium
GCACAGGGTTAGGTCGAATCAACGCCCGGGTCTAGCATCGCGGCATCAAAACGGCCAAGAACAGCCGGGGGAACAGGCGCGATGGACTATGTCGAGATCGAACCGGCGGCTTTCGGCGTCGAACTCGAGCTGGCCTACGCGACGCCCAACAACTTCACCGGCGCTCCGGTCTACACCCACGCCCACTGCTTCCTGCACCGCGACGCGGCCGAGGCGCTGGCGCGGGCGCGTGATCTTGCCGCCCGGCTCGGCCTTTCCATGCGCATCTACGACGCGCTTCGTCCGAGCGAAGCCCAGTGGGCGCTTTGGAACCACACGCCCGACCCGGACTTCCTCGCCGACCCGCGTCGGGGCTCGCCCCACAGCCGCGGGGTGGCAGTGGACCTGACGCTGCTCGACAGCGACGGCGCCCCCCTCGACATGGGGACGCCGTTCGACGCGTTCACCGAACTCTCGCACCACGGCGCGGAGGGTGTTTCCGACGCCGCCCAGCGAAACCGGTTCCTGCTCCTGGGCCTCATGTCCACCGCGGGCTGGGACTTCTATTCGAAGGAATGGTGGCACTATCAGCTGTTCGACCCGCGCCGGTATCCGCTGATATCCGATGCCGAAATTCCCCGGTCCATGATGGGATAACGCCAAAGTGGCACACTTGCGGCGCAATTCCTCCCGAAGGTAACGTTTCGGAACGAATCCCGTCGGCTCCATGGTCGGCACGCCCGCGCGACGGACACGCGAAGGTACGAGGGCTCATGATTGGGATCCCCCCGAATATCCGCAAACTGACGGTCGGCGCCATCGCCGCCGCAACCGCGTGGCTGGCGGCATCCGCCTCCGCGCACGCCGCCGATTCGGCGGTGATCCTGATGTATCATCGCTTCGGCGAGAACGCGTTCCCGTCCACCAACATCCGCCTCGAACAGTTCGAAGCCCACATCGCCGAGCTGCAGTCGGGGCCCTACACGGTGATGCCGGTTCCCGACATCGTGGCAGCCGTGCGCGAGGGGCGCGAGCTGCCCGACCGGACCGTCGGCATCACCATCGACGACGGCTACCTGTCGATCTACACCGAGGCCTGGCCGCGTCTGCGCCGGGCCGGATTCCCCTTCACCGTTTTCATATCCACCGATCCGATCGACCGCGGCTTCGCGGGCTTCATAAGCTGGGACCAGGTGCGCGAGATGCGCGATGCCGGTGTAACGGTCGGCGCACACACCGCATCGCATCTGCACATGGCCGCAAACTCAGTGTCCCGCAACGCAGAGGACGTCTCGCGCTCGAACGCGCGATACGCAGCCGAGCTCGGCGCGGTGCCGCCGCTCTTCGCCTATCCGTTCGGCGAGGCCAGCACCCGCGTCCAGCGGATCGTCCAGGACGCCGGCCACAGCAACGCCTTTGGCCAGCACTCGGGCGTACTCAACGCCTCCTCGGACCCCTTCTACATGCCGCGATTTGCACTAAACGAGGCGTTCGGCGACATGGACCGGTTCCGCCTGGTCGTGAACTCGCTGCCGATAAGCCACACGGAAATGACGCCGGCCAACCCGACGCTCACGGAGAATCCGCCGCTGTTCGGTTTCACGCGCACAGACGACCAGGAGCTGGGCGGGCTTGCCTGCTACGCCGGCGACCAGGGGCAGGTGCGCGTCGAGCGCATCGGACCGCGCATCGAGGTGCGCATGAATGCCCCCTTCGCGACGGGGCGCGCACGCATCAACTGCACGGCGCTCGGTCGTGACGGCCGCTGGCGCTGGTTCGGAATGCTGTACTACGTGCCACGCTGAGGCCGCGCGTCAGCGCGCGGCAAGCTGCAGCGATTCGAGATCGACAGGGTCGGTATCCAGCCGCGCCGCCTCGAACTGGTCGAGCGCATTCGTCTCGATGAGGTTGAGCAGCGCCTCGACATACGCCTCGCGCCGCTCGGAATAGTTCACCAGCGTACGCGCCAGTTCACGACCGTCCAGATGGGTATCGCGTGCACGCATTTCCGCCCGCGCGACACGGTAGTCCTGATAGGCGTGGTGGCGGTTGAGGTTGAGAACATAGCTGCGCACGCTGTCGAGAAGCGAGGGGAAGGCGCGCACCTCGAAGCGCTCGCCGTCGGCGCGGCGCGCGGGCACGAAACCGGCACCCGACGCCCAGGCGCGCTGACCAAACAGCGCATTGCCGAGCCGTGCGAAACGCGAACGGCCCCAGCCACTCTCCTCGATCGCCTGGGACAGTGCCAGCGTCGGCGAGACCGCATCGACCCGGCGCAGCAACGTCGAAATGTCGCCGGGCGCGGTGTTGTACTTCGCGGCAATCTCGTCGAGCCAGACCTGCACATCGGCCGAGATGTCGCGGCCGGACGCGATCTGTTCCTCGATCGCGACGAGACGGCGACGCTCGGCATGCACCTCCTCGTTCGCCTTCAGGACCAGCGGCAGCACCGTACGAATGAAGTCCCGCTTGCGCTGGTCGACGACCATTCGCGTGTCGAAATCCTCGGGCATGTCGGCGACGAACAGGCGCGGCACCCTCGCGTCCCCGTGCCGGATTCCACGCAACACGTAATCCGCCTGGGCGAAGGTCTCGCGCAGGTCGCCGGCCGAGGCCACGTCGAGCATCAGGTCGTCGAACGCGGCGGCGCGCTCGGTGCCGAACTCGATCTCGGGCAGCGCAACCCAGTCGTGCGCGGCCCGCTCGGGCCGGTCCACCGGATAGGCGATGGCCGCGCCGTAGAGCGCGGCAACGCCGACGGCTATGGCGGCCAGAGCGGCCCTTTTATAGTCACGCAGGCTGATAATGATGTTCCTCACTTCGACGCGCTCCCCCAGCTCGTCGTCGCGGGCCAGGGACGCGTCGGTCTATCTATATCTTTGATCCGGAGAGCCGCCGTTCGCCACCGGCAGCCCGCCTGTTGAACCTTCTCTGTTTCCGCAAGGCCCGCCGTCAGGCGACCGCCTGCACCTCCTCGACCTCGGGAATGTAGTGACGCAGCAGGTTTTCGATTCCCATCTTCAGGGTCGCCGTCGAACTCGGGCAGCCGGCGCACGCACCCTGCATCGTCAGGAACACGGTGCCGTCCTCGAAGCCGTGGAACACGATGTCGCCACCGTCCATGGCGACGGCCGGGCGCACCCGCGTGTCGAGCAATTCGACGATCTGCGAGACGACCTCGTCGTTCTCGCCATCGCCCGCGGCATGCGCCGGGCCTGCAGCCTCGCGCATCACCGGCTCACCCGACGTGAAATGCTCCATGATGGCCCCGAGAATCGCGGGCTTGAGCACCTGCCAGTCTGCGTCCGGTGCCTTCGTCACGGTCACGAAGTCTGAACCGAGAAAAACGGCCGCGACATCCTCCACCGCGAAAATGCGCCCCGCCAGCGGCGACGGTGCGGCCGCATCGCGGGTCGGAAAGTCCGCCGTCCCCGTGGTCATCACCTCTTGTCCCGGCAGGAACTTGAGCGTCGCCGGATTGGGAGTCTCTTCGGTCTGAATGAACACCCGGACCTCGCCTCGAATAATGCCTCTTGCCGCCCGGGATCCTGTTAACCTTTCGGCGCATGATTCGTTAACGAATTTGCGCCGCCCGGGTCTTAACTGGGCTGGAATTTGGCCAAGATTCCGGAAGAATCAACCCCTGATTTCGGGGGAAGAAGGTTAACGCGCGGCGCACAATTGGTTAACAATCGGCTGGGATCGAGGTCGAACACATCGGGAACATTCCGTGATTCCCGGTGTTTGGAGCGCTCGACACCGGCCCAGACGGACGGAATTGCAACAGTGGACAGAAAAACACCTGTTTCGCACGAGAGCACGGCACTGGGCCCGGCCCTGGCGCTGCCCGTCCCCGACTACGACTGTCCCGTGTGCGAATGAACGGAAAATTTCGGGCGCTACACCGAATCGATTCCGAGTCTCATCAGCGAAGTCGGGCGCCGTTTCCGTGACTGCAGCCTTCCGCTCGCACGCCTCAGCGTCGTCATCCGCACGCTGCACCCGCAGTTCGCGGCCGCCGGTTTCGTGTGGAACGGCGACACCGGCGAGATGCACGAATTCCAGGGTGACCACCAGTCACAGTCGCGGGAATCGTACCAGCGAAGCCCCGTACGGACGATCTTCGAGGGCTCACCCGGACTGCGCCGCCGGCTGGCCGATCCCGATTGTCCGCGCGACTATCCGATCCTCGACGAGCTCGATGCGGAGGGAATCACCGATTACGTGATCCTGCCGCTGCCCTTCTCGCACGGCCATTCCTACGCGTGCTCGTGGGCGACCCGCGAACCGGGCGGATTCTCCGACACCGCGATCGCGCGGATCGTCCAGATCATGCCGGTCTTTTCCCTCGTGCTGGAAATCCTCGCGACGCGCCGGATCGCCCGCAACCTGATGGACACCTATATCGGACACAGCGCGGGCGAACGCGTGCTGTCGGGCGAGATCTACCGGGGCGTGAACGAGCCGATCGAGGCCGTGGTGTGGATCTCGGACCTGCGCGGCTTCACCCGCCTGTCGGACGAGTTTGCGCCGCCGGTCGTTCTCGGCATCCTGAACGACCATTTCGAACGGGTTGTCGGCGCCATCGCCGACCAGGGTGGCGAGGTGCTTAAGTTCATCGGCGATTCCGTACTCGCGATCTTCCCCGTCGATGCCAATGCCGGACCGCAACCCGCGGTTGAGGCCGCGCTCGCGGCCGCGCGCGACGCCGCGGCGCGGATCGCGGCGGGCAATACGGAACGGGCGGCGAAGAAGCTTCCCTCGGTCGGTTTCGGGATCGCGCTGCACCACGGGACCGTCGTCTATGGAAACATCGGCGCGCCGGACCGGCTCGACTTCACGGTCATCGGGCCGGCGGTGAACCAGACATCGCGGATCGAGGCCCTGTGCAAGACCCTGCAGCGCCCCGTTCTGCTGTCGGACCGCATCGCCGAGGCGGCATCCTCACCGCTCACCTCGCTGGGATTTCATGCGTTGCGCAGCGTGCGCGAGCCACACGAAATCTTCACACTGCCCGAATACGCGTAGCCCCGGGGAAGCCCCGTGTCGAAATCCGACTCCGTCCTCGACTGGATGCTCGACGCCGGTCGCACCACCAACCACCCGATGCCGGAATACGTCGCGGCATGGTGTGAGCGGATCGTCGCCGCCGGGATACCGATCGTGCGGACGTTCTACGGCGTGCGCACCCTGCACCCGCTCGTCGGGGCCGTCGGCTATATCTGGCGGCGGGACGCAGACAGTACCGAACGTATCCTCGCCAGCTGGAGCGACACCGAATCGCCTGCGTTCCGGAACAGCCCCATGGTCGCCGTCGGCGAACAGGGGCGCCCCATTCGCAAGCGTCTCGCGGACAGTGACGGGCCGCTCGAGCACCCGATTTTCGAGACGATGCGTGACGAGGGCGTGACGGATTACCTGGCACTGCCGATGACGTTCTCGGACGGCGCACACAACCCGCTGACCTTCCAGACAGATGCACCCGGAGGCTTCTCCGATGACGATATCGAGGCGCTGGAACGCATCGCGCGAACAATGTCATTCGTGGTCGAGGCCGAGATGCGGTACCGCGTCTCCGCGGGCCTGCTCGACACCTATGTCGGCCAGCGAACGGGCCGGCGCGTCCTGTCGGGGGCGATCCGGCGCGGCATGGGCGAAACGATCCCGGCTGTCGTGTGGTTCTCGGACTTGCGCGGTTTCGCCGCGCTTGCGGGCGCCCTTTCCAACGATGCCTTGCTCGATCTCCTGAATGCCTACTTCGAGGCGGTCGGCAGAGCGGTCACGGATGCCGGCGGCGAAGTTCTAAAGTTTCTCGGCGACGGCATGCTCGCGATCTTCGAGATCGGCGACATCGCCGACGCGCGCGCGCAATGCCTTGCCGCACTCGATGCGGCAGCCGCCGCACGCGATGCAATCGCGGCCTTGAATCGCGAACGCGGCGAGGCGCCGGAAATCCGTTGGGGCCTCGCTCTGGACCTGGGCGAGGTTTACTACGGGAATGTCGGGACGCCCGACCGGCTCGATTTCACCGTGATCGGCAAGGCCGTAAACCTCGCCTCCCGTCTCGAGGCGATCGCGGCCGACATCGGCGAGCCGGTCGTGGCTTCACAGGCCTTCGCGGACGCGTCCGGTGTGCCGATGCGCGATCTCGGCTATCACAAGGTCAAGGGGTTCGAAGCGCCCCAAGCGGCGTTCGCACCGGAACGCTGACGCCCGATACTACCGACCGATGAACCCGACGATCTCGTGGACCTCGCGGATGATCGGATCGGCAATCGCGGCCGCGCGCTCCGCACCGTCGCGCAGGATCGCATCCACATGGCCCGGGTCGGCCATGAGGCGTTGCATCTCCGCGCCGATGGGCCCCAGCTTCGCCACCGACAGATCGGCCAACTCACCCTTGAAGGCGCTGAACTGGGCACCGGCGAATTGTTCGAGCGTCACGGCCATCGACTGTCCCGACAGCGCCGCATAGATCGACAGCAGGTTGAACGCCTCGGGGCGGGCCTTCTCGGCCTCTGCCGCCACGTGCACGCCATCCTCGGCCAGCGCGTCGGGTCCCGGCAGTTCCTCGGGGTCGGTCTTTGCCTTGCGGATCTTGCTGGCGATGTCGTCGGCGCCGTCGGTCAGGTTGATCCGCGAATACTCCGACGGATCGGACTTCGACATCTTCTTGGTGCCGTCGCGCAGGCTCATCACCCGCGTCGCCTCGCCGAAGATCAGCGGTTCGACGACGGGAAAGAACTCGGTGTCGAAATCATTGTTGAACTTGATCGCGATGTCGCGCGTGAGTTCGAGATGCTGCTTCTGGTCCTCACCCACGGGCACGTGGGTCGCCTTGTAGGCAAGGATGTCGGCAGCCATCAGGTTCGGATAGACGTAGAGGCCGACACTCGCATTCTCGCGGTGCTTGCCCGCCTTCTCCTTGAACTGGGTCATCCGGTTGAGCCAGCCGACCCGCGCCACGCAGTTGAAGATCCAGCCGAGCTCGGCATGGGCCGTGACCTGGCTCTGATTGAAGATGATCGAGGTCTTCGGGTCGATGCCCGAGGCGAGGAAGGCGGCCGCAACCTCGCGCGTGTGCGGAACGAGCTGTCGCGGGTCCTGCCAGACCGTGATCGCGTGCAGATCGACGACGCAGTAGATGCACTCGAAGTCGTCCTGCAGGCCGACAAAGTTGCGGATCGCGCCGAGATAGTTGCCGAGGTGGAGATCGCCGGTGGGCTGTACGCCCGAGAAGATGCGGCTCATCGGATGGCTCCTTGGGGTTTGGACGCCCGAGGGTGTCTGTTGCGGCGCGGGTTATGGCGGTCGCCGCCGCGTTGGTCAAGCAGACGGGCTCAGCCGCGGCGCAGCATGGCGCGCATCTCGACGAGCGATGTTGCGCCCAGAAGCTGCGCGAGCACGCCATACAGGACCAACCCGCCGGCAACGAGCGCGGCGAGGGCCGCGACACCGGCGAGATCGCTTTCGGCGAGCAGTCCCGCGAGCGGCTGTGCGGCCAACCACAGGGCAACGCCAAGGAGCACCGCAGCCGCCACGATTCGCACGAGGCGCGCGCGCAGGCGCGCGTCCGGCCGCAACAGGCCGCGCCGGTACAGGAGGAAGGCAAGCGTGCCCGCGTTGAACCAGGCCGAGACCGCCGTCGCCAGTGCGATGCCCACATGGGCGAGAAACGGCATCAGGGCCAGCGCCAGCGCCACGCTGACGATGAGCGCTGCCGCCGCAACCTTGACGGGCGTGGCCGTGTCCTCGCGCGCAAAGAAGCCCGGGGCCAGCGCCTTGATGAGCACATAGGCCGGCAGGCCGGCAGCGAAGGCGGCGAGCGCCGCCGACGTCGCCATGGCATCGCCCGCATCGAACGCGCCGCGCGCGAACAGCACCGTGATCACCGGGGCCGGGATCGCCAGCAGCGCCGCGGCGGCGGGAACCGTCAGCAACATCGAGAACTCGATCGCCCTGTTCTGACTTTCGCGCGCGCCCGCGTCGTCGCCCGACTTGAGTTGGCGCGCAAGCAGCGGCAGCAACGCGACGCCGACAGCCGCGCCGACGACACCCAGCGGCAACTGGTTCACCCGGTCGGCGAAATAGAGGAACGAGACCGAGCCCTCAGGCAGCTCGGAAGCAAGCCGTACCCCGATCAGCACGTTGATCTGATAGACCCCGGCCCCCAGCACGCCCGGCCCCATCAGCACAAACAGGCGGCGCACGTTCGGCCCCATGGTCAGGCGCGGCACCTTGGGCAACAGGTCTGCACGCGCGCACGCGATCGCCAGCCACACGAACTGGGCGACACCCGCCACGAGCACGCCCCAGCTCATCCCCCGGCCCGGGTCGGGCACATGGCCGAGCGCGACGCCGGCAAGCACCGCAATCAGCGCAATATTGAGCAGGATCGGCGCGGCGGCGGCGGCAACAAAACGCTCGAGCGTGTTCAGGATCCCGCCCAGCATCGCGGCCAGCGAGACGAACAGCAGGTAGGGGAAGGTCAGGCGGGCGAAATCGACGGCGAGGCGGAACTTCTCCGGATCGTCGGCGAAACCGCCGGCGACGACCGACATCACCGCCGGCATGAAGATCTCGACCAACACGCTCAGCACGATGAGCACGGCCAGCATCACGCCGAACACGCGCTCGGCGAAGGCGCGCGCGGCGGCCCGGCCGTTGCGCTCGAGCTCGCCCGCAAACAGCGGCACGAAGGCCGCATTGAACGCACCCTCGGCAAACAGCCGCCGGAAGATATTGGGAAACTGGAGCGCGACGAAGAACGCGTCGGACACCTGGCCCGCACCGAGGAAGCCCGCGATCAGGATGTCGCGCACGAATCCGAGAACGCGGCTGCCCATGGTCCAGCCGCCGACCGTGGCAATGGCGCGAACGAGCGGCATGGAATCGCTCTTAGCCGGAAACCGGGGCAATTGAAAGGCGCGCGCGGGATCAGCCGCGCCGCTCGATATCCTCGGGATCGATGCGCGGATCGAGTACGGGCGTCGTCGGCACAGGGCTGACCGGCTCGAAGGCGACCTGTTCGTCCGGTGGTGCGGCCTCGCGAACCCGCAGCCGGTAGGCACCGAAACCGGCAAACAGGAGCGCCACCACACACGCGAAGGCGAAGAGCGAGCCCGGCCCGAAGCGGCTCATGACCAGACCTGCAATGAGCGGCCCGGCGGCGGCCCCGACGCCGAGTACCAGCAGGAGCGCGGCATTCGCCTGGATCAGGTCCTCGTGGAGAATACGGTCGTTGATGTGGGCCGCGCACAGCGGATAGGCGACGAAGGCCATGCCGCCAAAGAAGAAGGCGATAGCCAACACGGCTTCGAAGCCCAGCCCGCCGGCGAAAAAAAGGCCACCGCTCGCAGCCGCGAGCACGAGGCTCGTCCCGACGACGACCATCCGCCGGTCGGCCATGTCAGACAGGCGACCCACCGGCCACTGCAGGATCATGCCACCCAGGACGATCACGCTCATAACGGTCGCGATGGCGTTTGTGTCCAGTCCCGTTTGCAGGCCCCAGAGCGGCACAAGGCCCCACATCGCACCGTTGACGAGTCCGACGGCGAACGCGCCGACAACCGCAAGGGGCGAGATTTCATAGAGCTCGCCCAGGGTCATCCGGTCCGACGGTACGGCGGCGGGCGCGGCGCTGGCGCTCAGCGCGATGGGTACCAGCGCCACCGAGACGAGAACGGAGGCGAGGATAAACAGGACGAACCCGCCCGGCGCGGACAGATTCAGCAACTGTTGCCCCGCCGCCAGCGCGCCCAGGTTGACGATCATATAGACGGCCAGCAGCCGGCCGCGATGCTCGTTGGGCACGCGCCCGTTCAGCCAGCTCTCGATCGCCATGTAGAGGATCGCAAAGCAGTAGCCCGTGAGGACACGCATGACGATCCACAGCGGCGCATCGGCGAAGATCGGGAAGACGAGCACCACGGCCGACGCGACCGAGGCGAAGGCGGCGAACGCTCGGATGTGTCCGACCCGCTCGATCGTGCGCGCCCCGAACATGCAGCCCAGCGCGAACCCGGCATAGTAGCCGGTCATGACCAGACCGATGGCGAAGGGCGAGAAGGTCTCGAGCGCGCCGCGGATGCCGAGCAGGGTGCCCTGCAGCCCGCTCCCCATCTGGAGCAGCGCGACCCCCAGCATGAGGGCGGCAATGGAGGAAATGACGGATGACATGACCGGGGAACGCGCTTCGGGCTGCCGGCTATTCCGCCGCCGTGCGGTCGGGTGCAGCGTCGTCCTCGCGGATCGCGTCGAGCAGGGCCTCGCGGATCTTCGCCACCCGCGAATCCTGGGTCACCTTCATGCCGAACCCGTCCTTCACATAGAACACGTCCACGGCACGTTCGCCGAAGGTCGAGATCTTCGCCGACGAAATCTGCAGCGCGAGACCGTAGAGCGCGCCGGTCACGGAATAGAGGAATCCCGGCCGGTCGCGGCCGTTGACCTCGATCACCGTGTGGGTCGTGCTCGCCTGGTTGTCGACGATGACACGCGGCGGCACCTTGAACACCTTGACCCGGGCCGGAACGAAGGTGCGCTCGGCATGGGCCTCGCCCCGCTTCATCTCGCCCGCGAGCGCACGTTCGATCTGGACCGAAAGCTTCGCCAGCGCCCCGCGTGCGGCATACGCGTTGCCGGCCCCGTCCTGCAGCCAGAAGGTGTCGAGCGCCATGCCGTTCGTCGTGGTGAACGCCTTGGCATCGACGATGTTGGCATCGACGGCGGCGATGGCGCCGGAGATTCGCGAGAACAGGCCGGGATGGTCCTGAGTGTAGATCGTCAGCTCGGTGACGTCGATGTCGGCGCGCACCCGGGTTCGGATCGCCAGCGGCAGGCCCTCGGTTTCCGCCTCGCGCATCAGCCGGGCATGATGGGCGAGCGTATCCGTGTCGAAGGCAAGCCAGTAGCCGGGATAGCCACGTTCCATTTGCGCATCGATCGCGTCGTCCGGCCAGTCGGCGAGCGCCGCGCGCAACGCTGTCTTGGCCACCTCGATCCGCTCCGCACGCGCATTGGTGAGCTGGCCGCCCGACATGACGTCACCCGCCGCGTGATAGAGCTCGCGCAGCAGCTCGGCCTTCCAGTTGTTCCACACGTTGGGGCCCGTCGCGCGCATATCGACGACGGTCAGGCAGAGCAGCAGCCGCAGCCGTTCAGGCGACTGCACGACATCGACGAAGTCGAGGATCGTCTTGGCATCGTTGAGGTCGCGCTTCTGGGCGACATTGCTCATTACCAGATGGTTGGCGACGAGCCATTCGACGGTTTCGCACTCCTCTGCATCGAGGCCCAGCCGCGGACACACGCGCCGCGCAACCTTGGCGCCGAGCTCGGAATGATCGCCGCCGCGGCCCTTGGCGATGTCGTGGAAAAGGACGGCCATGTAGAGCGCACGCCGCGATCCAATCTTGTCGATCACCTCGCTCGCGACCGGGTGCTCATCGGTCAGCTCCCCGCGCTCGATTGCGGCGAGCAGCCCGATCGCCTGGATCGTGTGCTCGTCCACGGTATAGACGTGATACATGTCGTGCTGGGTCTGGCCGACGACGCGGCCGAAGTCGCGCAGGAATCGGCCGAACACGCCGGCCTCGTTCATCCGCGTCAGCACCATCTCGGGCGAGTCGATCGAGGACGCCATCTCGACGAACATTCGGTTCGCCTCGGGGTCCGCGCGCACCGACTTGTCGATCCGCTTCAGGTTCTGCGTCACCAGGCGCAACGCGTGGGGATGAATGTCGAACCCGGCATTGTGCGCCGCGTAGAACAGCCGGATCATCGCGACGGGATCGTGCTCGAACTGATCGTCGGACGCGACGGTCAGGCGGTCCCGGTCGATCGCGAACCCCATCAGGTCCCCCGTCCGGCGCAGGCGCGGCAGGCGAATCATCGGGCGGCTCATATTCTCCGCCTCGATCGCGGCGCAGAAGATACGGGTCAGATCGCCGACATCCTTGGCGACGATGTAATAGAACTTCATGAACCGCTCGACGCCCGAGGCACCTTCCCGGTCGGTATAGCCCATGCGTTCGGCGATACGCGTCTGGACATCGAAGGTCAGGCGTTCTTCGGCACGGTCCGACACGTAGTGGAGGTGGAACCGCACGCTCCACAGGAAGTTCTGGTCCTTTAAAAAGTTCCGCGCCTCGGCGCGCGTCACGACGCCCCGCTCGACCAGGTCATCGACGCTGTCCACCTCGTAGGCGTACTTGGCGATCCAGTAGAGGGTCTGCAGGTCGCGCAAGCCCCCCTTGCCGTCCTTGATGTTGGGTTCGACGTAGTAGCGGCTGTCACCCATCTTCTCGTGGCGGGCGTCGCGTTCGGCGAGCTTTCCCGTCACGAAGTCCATGGCCGACCCAGAGATCACCTGGTCGCGGAACGTCCTGCGCAGGTTCAGGAACAGCTCCTGGTCGCCCCACAGATAGCGCGCCTCGAGTAATGCGGTGCGGATCGTCAGGTCCTTCTTGGCAAGGCGCACGCAATCCTCGATCGAACGCGTCGAGTGGCCGACCTTCAGCCCCAGGTCCCAAAGCATGTAGAGCATGTACTCGACGAGCTGTTCGCCGCGCGCCGTCTGCTTCCAGGGGAACAGAAACAGCAGGTCGATATCGGAATAGGGCGCCAGTTCGCCGCGTCCGTAACCGCCAACAGCGACGACGGACACCCGGTCGGCCGCTGTCGGATTGGCCAGCGGATAGGCGCGCGTCGCCGCGTCGTGCGCAAGCCGGATCACCTGGTCGAACAGGAACGCCAAGTCCGCCTTCGCGCGATTGCCATCGATCTGCCCGGCCTCGAAGCGTGTGCGAACCGTCTCGCGCCCGGATTCGATTGCCGCGCGCAGGGTCTCGAGCACGGCACGCCGGCGCTCCGTTGCGGCCTCGAGCTCGGCGCACGCGGTCTCAATCGCCTCCGCGACCTTCGCGCGGTCGATGATCTCGCGTTGCTTGGGTTTGCTCGCCATGCCGCGACCGTTTTACACGCTTGCGGGCGGATTGACACGCGCAGGCGTGACGAACGGGTGCCGGCTACTCGGCCGGTCGCCGAGCAGAATCCGTCGCGCGCGGACCGTCTTCGAGCGTGGCCTCGTCAAGCGCGGGCGGATCGCCTTCCAGCGCGGCCCGCAACCGGTCGCGCCGCAGAAGCGCCAACGAAAAGACCGCAACGCCGATCGCGGCACCGACCGCTACCGGCCAGGTCACGCCGACGGCTTCCGCGATCCAGCCCATGGCGAAGGCGCCGGTCGCCGGGCCCGCACGAAAGATCATGCCGAACATGGAAAGCACCCGGCCGCGTACTTCGTCGGGCACGGCGAGCTGGACGGCCTGCTGGGTGGCGATCCCGCCGCTCGTCATGGAGAAGCCGAGTATGGCGAGGCACAGGATGGCGAGCGGGAACCAGGCCACACTGGCCACCAGGAAGGCGGCGGTGCCGCCGACGATCCCCGCCGACAGCGCGACGATGGTGACGTTGGATGCGTTGCCTCGCCGCAACATCCAGATCGCGCCGCACATGGCGCCCAACCCGACCGAGGAAACGAGTGCGGAGAACCCGTCCACGCCCAGTCCGAAGACGGTCTCGGCGACCGGCGGCAGAAGCTCGGTCAGCGGTCGGATCATCAATCCGACCACGACCAGCAGTCCGAGCATCGGGGCAATTCCCGGGTGGCCCAGCCCGTAGCGGATGCCCGCCATCATGTCGGACACGAAGCTCCGGCCCGTGCGCGGCGGCGGTGCCGGCGTCGAGATGATCGCAAGCGCCCAGACCATCGCGCTCGCGGCGATCGTGTTCGCCGCGAAGGCAAGCTCGGGCCCGCCCAGCTTCATCAGGCCGCTGCCGATGGCGGGGCCGACGAAATAAGCCGCGTTGAAAGTCGAGGAGTTGAGTGCGATCGCGACCGGCATCTCTGCGCGCGGCACCAGGTTGGGCATCATCGCCAGGCGCACCGGCTGCCAGAAGGAAAAGGTGATGCCGCGCGCAAAGGCGAGCAGCAGCAGGATCAGCGCATCGATCAGGCCCCAGTAGGTCAGCACCGCCAGCACGACCGAGATGACCGCCAGGACGGCCTGGACCGCCATCGCGATCTTGCGCCGGTCGAAGCGGTCGGCGAGGACGCCGGCCATCGGCCCGATCAGCAGCACCGGCATGGCGTCGGCGGCAACCATCGCGCCGACCCAGGCCTCGGACTTGGTCAGTTCCCACGCAAGCCAGGCGATCGCCACGCGCACGACCCAGACCCCGATGACGTTGGGGATGTGGCCCATCAGGTAGATGCGGAAATCGCGGTGGTGCATCACCTGGCCGACGGAGCCGAACCCCGCGATGGCGGCCAGGCGCGAAAGAAAGCTACCCATCCATCGCCGCCCGCAGCCGGTAGATGAGGTCGAGCGCCTCGCGCGGGCTCAGCGCATCGGGATCGGCGCCGGCCAGCAGCGCGCGCACCGGATCCGCCGCGACCGCGTCCCCGCCCTCCTCCGCAACCGCGGACACCGCGGCCTGGAACAACGGAAGATCGTCCGCCAGCCGCGTCAGCGCCCCGGCCTGGTCGCCGGCCTCGAGCAGCCGAAGCACCTCCTCAGCACGCGCCACCACGGCAGCGGGAAGTCCCGCAAGCTTGCCCACATGTATGCCGTATGAGCGGTCCGCCGCGCCGGGCCCCACCTCGTGCAGGAACACGATGTCGTCGTTCCATTCCTTGACGCGCATGGTGTGGCACGACAGCTGGGGCAGGCGTGCGGCCAGGCTCGTGAGCTCGTGGAAGTGGGTCGCGAAGAGCGTGCGGCAGCGGTTTTCCTCATGCAGATGCTCGACGGTGGCCCAGGCGATCGACAGCCCGTCGAAGGTGGCCGTCCCGCGC